>CAIOLV010000035.1 GCA_903859225.1 uncultured bacterium | reverse complement strand
CGAACTCATCGCCAAACGCATCTCCTCGAATGTTCGCGCGCTCGAGGGGGCTCTCGTCAAGGCCATCGCCTACGCGGAACTCCAAGGACAGCCGCTGACGCCAAAGAGCATCGAAGGCGTCCTCCCAAAAGAGGGTCGCCGGCCGCGGCTCACCGTGGGTCACATCAAGGAGGAAGTGGCTCTTCACTACCAGATTCCCCTCCCAGAACTCGATGGGGCGAGCCGCAAGAAGGAGATCACGCAAGCTCGTCAGGTTGCGATTTACCTTGCGAGGGAACTAACGGAGTTGTCATTTCCCTCGATCGGACGAGAGTTCGGCGATCGGGACCACACGACGATCATGCACGCGTATTCGAAGATCAAGCTTTTGCTTGCCGATACGCCACTCCTGAGCGCAGACATCGGAGATCTCCAAGAGGGCCTCGAGTCGCGATATTCTCTCATTCGCTAGGTGTCGCTCGATTCTGCCTCGCTCATCGCTTCGGCCCCGCAGTCAGCCTCTCTGCTTTGATGTGGGAACCCTGTGGACAGGAGATGGCCGGATGGGTGTTCTTCCTCGGGAGAACCGGAGGAGATGGCGATCGAGAGTCACTAGTCGGGAAGTTGTCCCCAGGCAAATCGAGGTTGTCCGGAGAGTCTGCCCAGGACCATGCAACTCGAGATGATGCTTGGGAGCTTCGCTATCGAGCCTTGTCCCCAGCCTGCCCGGGGCTCTACTTCTACTACTACGTATATCCAAGCGAAGCTTTTCTCTCCCTGTGCTTGTAGTTGGAGGGAGTGACTCCTTGGCTCGGGGCTGACTCGATAGAGTCCTCTCGTGTCCCCCAGGCGGTACAAGAGAGCGAATGAGCACAACTGCTAGCGTTACGAAGAAGCCTCCGCCGCTTCAGGAATGCTTGAGACAACCCTGGCGATTCCCGAAGAGGGCTGCCCTCGCCGTTGGGATCGCTGCTCGTTGCAGCAAGCACGCAAGAGATCTACAATCGGCCGCTATGGAACGCGTGCGGAACACGACGATTCTTGCGCTGCATTCTCCTACGGAGCGCCGTGCCGTCATTGCCAGCGATGGCCAGGCAACCTTCGAGACGACGATCATCAAGAAGACGACGCGGAAGGTCTACCGCTTACATGATGGTCGCGTCCTGGTAGGTTTTGCTGGCGCGACGGCCGATTGCCTCGCTCTGCTCGATAAGTTTGAGGGCAAGTTGAAAAAGCACGACGGGCAGCTGCGGCGGTCGGCGGTCGAACTCACGAAAGAATGGCGCACGGATCGCATTCTCAGGCACCTCGAGGCCGTAATGCTTGCCGTCAGCGAGGAGGCCCTTCTCATGATCTCCGGGACCGGCGACGTGCTTGAGCCGGACGACCCCGTGATGGCGGTAGGGTCTGGCGGACCCTACGCTCTTGCCGCGGCCAAGGCGCTCCTGTCGACCGGGCCCATGCCGATGGCCGACGTCGCCCGTCGCTCGCTCCTGATTGCGGCGGAGATCGATATCTACACGAACGATCAGATCGTTCTCGAAGAGCTGTGTTGGTAAGGAGAACATGAGCGCACTCATGGAAGCGCCCGACGACCAGATCTCCGGACTAACACCGGAACAGGTTGTCGTCGAGCTCGACAAGTACATCGTGGGGCAAACGAAGGCGAAGCGTGCCGTCGCCATCGCCCTGCGCAATCGTTTGCGTTGTCAGTACGTCGAAGACGAAATGCGGTTCGAGATCAAGCCGAAGAACATCCTCATGATCGGGCCGACGGGAGTCGGCAAGACGGAGATCTCGCGCCGCTTGGCCCGGCTCACCACGTGCCCGTTCGTGAAGGTCGAGGCGACGAAGTTCACCGAGGTCGGTTACGTCGGTCGCGACGTCGAGACGATGGTTCGCGACCTCGTGGATACAGCCATCGACATGATTCGCGAGGACGAGATCCTCCGCGTCGAGGACGAAGCCGAGCGCACGGTGGTCGAGGAGATCTTGAACAGCCTGCTTCCCACCCCGGCGGAAGGCGAGCCGGAGAAGGAAGAGAGTGCCGCGCGGACGCGCGAGAAGCTGCGCGAGAAGCTCGAGGCCGGTGAGCTTGAGGAGCGCTACATCGAGATCACCGTGGAAGAGCCCGTCATGCCGCAGATCGAAGTCTTCTCGCAGGACGGGATGGACCAGATGGGCATCGATATGGGCGATGTCTTGTCCGGTCTTCTACCGCCGTCGCGGAAGAAGAAGAAGATGCGGATTCGCGAAGCCCGCAGCGTCTTGTT
>CAIOLV010000034.1 GCA_903859225.1 uncultured bacterium | reverse complement strand
TCGAGAAGCGGGCGCGCGGCTTCGACCGAGTGGTCGACGTCCAAGGCGCCGACCACGTCGTCGAGCAGGCGTGCGTCAAGGCGGCGCTTGCCGCGCTCGGTGTCCCGACCGACTTCCTCGGCTACGCCGTGCATCAGTTCGTCAGCCTGAAAGAAGGCGGCGCAGCGCAGCGCATGTCCACCCGAGCGGGCCGGTTCGTCACGCTGCGCGACCTCGTTCAGGAGATCGGACCCGATGTGGTCCGGTACTTCATGATCTCGCGCAAGCCGGAGGCGCACCTCGAGTTCGACCTCGACCTCGCGAAGAGCCAGTCGCTCGACAATCCGGCGACGTACATTCAGTACGCGCACACGCGGATCGCGTCGCTCTTCCGCAAGGCGGGCGCGCTCGGACTGAACCTCGAGTCCGCCGACCTCGCGCCGCTCGACACGGCCGACGACCTGTCGATGATCAAGAAGCTCGACCTCTTCCCCGAGATCGTCCGCACCGCGGGGGAGTCGTTTGCGCCGCATCTGCTCGCCGAGTACGCGCTCGACGTAGCGCGAACGTTTCACGCGTACTACGACAGGAACCGCGTCCTCGGCGAAGCGGACGCCGTGGTACGGGCGCGGCTCGCTCTCCTCGCCGGCGCACGCATCGTCCTGAGTGAGTCCCTCCGAATCCTCGGGATGACCGCGCCGGAGGAAATGTAATGGCCTGGTTTGACCGTCTGCGCACCGGACTGAAGAAGACGCGCGCCACGCTCACCGAATCGATGTCCAGCGTGCTGCGCGGACGCACGAGCCTCGATCCTGCGGAGATCGAGGAACTCGAGGAGGTACTCATCGCCGGCGACGTCGGCGGCCGCCTCGCCGCAAGCTTGGTCGAGGAGTTGGCCGAGACGTGCCGACGAGAGAAGACGGACGCCCTCGCGGCGCTCCGCCGCATCCTGCTCGCTCGCTTCGCCGGCAGCGAGCGCCCTCTCGCACTGCGTAGCGACGGTTCGCCCACCGTGGTTCTCGTCGCCGGAGTGAACGGCGCCGGCAAGACGACGACGATCGCGAAGGTCGCAGCACATCTCCGCGAGGAGAACCCAGACCTGCCAATCACGTTCGCCGCGGCCGACACGTTCCGCGCCGCCGCAGTTGAGCAGCTGGCCGTGTGGGCGGAGCGCATCGGCGCCGACGTCGTGCAGCAACAGTCGGGCGCCGACCCCGCGGCCGTCGTGTTCGACGCGCTTGACCACGCGTTGCGGACAGGCGGCGTCCTGTTCATCGACACGGCCGGCCGTCTCCAGACGAAGCACAACCTGATGGAGGAGTTGAAGAAAATCGACCGCACGGTGGCGAGGAAACTCGGCCGGGGACCGGACGAGCGACTGCTTGTGATCGACGCGACCACCGGGCAGAATGGCATTGCGCAGGCCGAACGGTTTCATGACGCCATCGGGCTCACCGGACTCATCTTGACGAAGCTCGATTCGACGGCGAAGGGCGGCGTCGTCCTCGCGATCCGCGAGACCCTCAAGCTACCCATCCTGTTCGTCGGCGTCGGAGAGACCGCGGACGACCTGCATGCGTTCTCGGCGAGCGAGTTTGTCGATGCGATGTTCCCGTAGCGTGGGCTCGCCGTGCATGGAGGTGCACAGAGGATGAAGAGCGTCTACTTCTTCAGCAGGGAAGAGACCGATGGCGATGCGACGATGAAGAACCTGCTCGGCGGCAAGGGCGCCAACCTGGCCGACATGGCCAAGCTGAGCATCCCCGTTCCGCCGGGGTTCACGATCACGACCGAAGTCTGCGCCTACTACCAAGACCACACCGGCACCACGCCGAAGGGCCTTGAGGCCGATGTCGAGGAGCACCTGAAGAGACTCGAGAAGGCGGCAGGCAAGCGCTTCGGCGATGCGAAGAATCCGCTTCTCGTCTCCGTGAGGTCCGGTGCCGCGGCGTCGATGCCGGGAATGATGGACACGATCCTCAACCTTGGGTTGAACGATGAGACGGCGCGCGGTCTCGCCGCCGCCTCGGGAAACGAGCGATTCGCCTACGACTCCTACCGACGCCTCCTGCAGATGTACGGCGACGTCGTGATGGGCCTCAAGCCGGAGACCGAGGCCGATCTCGACCCGTTTGAAGAGATCCTCGATGGGCTGAAGAAAGAGCGAAAGGCGAACCTTGACACCGACCTCTCCGCCGAGGACCTGAAGACGCTCGTCGAGCGGTTCAAGGCCGCCATTCAGAAGAGGACCGGCAAGGCATTTCCGCAGGACCCGAAAGAGCAGTTGTGGGGCGCCATCCTCGCTGTATTCCGATCGTGGAACAATCCCCGCGCGGTCAAGTACAGAGAGCTCTACGAGATCCGCGGCCTGCTCGGCACGGCCGTGAACGTGCAGGCCATGGTGTTCGGCAACATGGGCGACGGCTGTGGCACGGGAGTCGCGTTCACGCGCAACCCGTCGACCGGCGAGAACCTGTTCTACGGCGAGTACCTGATGAACGCGCAGGGCGAGGACGTCGTGGCGGGGATCCGGACGCCGCACCCGATCTCCGAGCTTGAGAAGGAGATGCCCGACTGCTACCGCGAGCTCACCTCCATCCGCCAGAAACTCGAGTCGCACTACAGAGACATGCAGGACATCGAGTTCACGATCGAGCGCGGGAAGCTGTACATGCTTCAGACGCGAAACGGCAAGCGCACTGCCGCTGCCGCCGTCCGCGTCGCCGTCGAAATGGCGAACGACGGGATGATCGACAAGAAAGAGGCCCTCCGCCGCGTCATGCCGGAGCAGATCGACCAGCTGCTTCATCCGACGTTCGACACGAAAGAGGAGAAGAAGGCCACCGTTGTCACCAAGGGCCTCCCGGCAAGCCCGGGGGCCGCGAGCGGCGCCGTCGTCTTCTCCGCCGAGGCGGCCGAGGCCGCAGCGGCGGCCGGGAAACGTGTCATCCTCGTCCGCATCGAGACGTCGCCCGAGGACATCGGCGGGATGAACGCGGCGCAGGGCATCCTCACCGCCCGCGGAGGCATGACGAGCCACGCCGCCGTCGTGGCCCGCGGCATGGGGAAGTGCTGCGTCGCCGGAGCCGGTGACCTGTCGATCCACTATGCCAAGGGATACCTGACGGTCGGCAAGCACACGGTGAAAGCTGGCGAGTGGATCAGCCTGAACGGCACCACCGGCGCCGTGTACAAAGGCGAGATCCCGACGGTCGAGCCCGAGCTTTCGGGCACGTTCGGGACGCTGCTCGGTTGGGCTGACGAGGTGCGCCGGCTCGGGGTACGCACGAACGCCGACACGCCGAACGACGCCGAGACCGCCGTGCGCTTCGGCGCGGAGGGCATCGGGCTCTGCCGCACCGAGCACATGTTCTTCGAGGGGGACCGCATCATCGCGGTGCGCGAGATGATCCTCGCCGACGACGAGAAGGGACGCCGCGCCGCGCTGGCGAAGCTCCTCCCGATGCAGCGCAGCGACTTCGAGGGCATCTTCCGCGCCCTCGGCGGCCGGCCGGCGACCATCCGGCTTCTCGATCCCCCGCTGCACGAGTTCCTGCCGCACGACGTGGCAGGCCAGGAGGAAGTGGCCGAGGTCATGCGCGTTCCGGTCGACGTGATCCGACGCAAGGTCGACGCGCTACACGAGTTCAACCCGATGCTCGGACACCGCGGCTGCCGCCTCGGCATTACGTATCCCGAGATTTCGGAAATGCAGGCCCAGGCGATCATGGAGGCAGCGTGCGCCGTTCACAAGACGGGCGTCAAGGTTCGGCCGGAGATCATGATCCCACTCGTCGGGCACGTGAAGGAGTTCGTGCTTCAGCGCGACGTCGTCCAGAAGGTGGCGGAGGAGGTCCTGAAGAAGAACGGCCTCACGAAGACGGAGATCCCGTACCTCATCGGAACGATGATCGAGGTACCGCGAGCCGCTGTGACCGCCGACGAGATTGCGGCCGAGGCCGAGTTCTTCAGCTTCGGGACGAACGACCTGACCCAGATGGGGTGTGGGTTCTCACGCGACGACGCCGGCAGCTTCCTCAAGGACTACGTGGCCAAGGGTATCTACGAGAAGGACCCGTTCCAGACCCTCGACCAGGGCGGCGTCGGCAAGCTCGTTGCCATGGGCTGCGAGCTTGGACGAAAGTCGCGGCCGACGCTCAAGCTTGGCATCTGCGGCGAGCATGGTGGTGATCCGGCATCGATCCACTTCTGCCATCGCACGGGACTGAACTACGTGAGCTGCAGTCCATATCGCGTTCCCGTGGCACGTCTCGCCGCGGCGCAAGCAGCGCTCAACAGCTAGCTATCAGCTGTCCCTGCAAGACGCGGGCCCCGCGAAGGCGGGGCCCGCGTCTTGTACGTCTGGAAGCGGCCAAGCTACAATCCGCCGAGGTTTTGGGGAGAGACCATGTCGCAACGAAACGTCGTGCTCGGTGTCACGGGCTCGATCGCGGCCTACAAGGCAGCCGATCTAGCCAGCCGGCTCACGCAGGCTGGGCTCTCCGTGCACACCGTGATGACCGAGAATGCGACGAAGCTCGTCGGACCGGCCACGTTCCGCGCCCTCACCGGGCGGCCGGTGGCGACGGAGATGTTCGATCTCACGAATCCCTTCTCCATCGAGCACGTCTCGCTCGCCGACCTCGCCGACGTCTTCGTTGTCGCGCCGGCCACGGCGAACGTGATCGCCAAGCTGGCGCACGGCATCGCGGATGATCTTCTGACCTGCACGGCGCTCGCGACGCGCGCCCCCCTCCTCGTCGCCCCGGCGATGCACACCGCGATGTGGGAGAACCCGGCGACCCAGGCCAACGTCGAGACCCTGCGCACGCGGGGCGTGCGCTTCGTCGGCCCCGCCGTCGGTCGCCTGGCATCGGGTGGCCACGGTGCCGGACGCATGGCGTCGGTGGACGACATCGCGGACGAGATCGGCGCCATTCTCGGCCGAAATGGCGACCTGGCAGGGCGGCGGATTCTCGTCACTGCGGGCGGGACGCGCGAAGCGATCGATCCTGTCCGTTTCCTTGGCAACCCCTCCTCCGGGAAGATGGGATACGCCGTCGCTGCAGCGGCCCGCGATCGCGGGGCCGCGGTCACCCTCGTCTCGGGGCCGACGAGCCTTCGTCGCCCGGCCGGAGTCCGCGTGATCGACGTCGTCTCGGCCGACGAGATGCTGGAAGCCGTGAGGAGCGCTCTCCCTGGGCAGGACGTTCTCGTCATGGCGGCCGCCGTGGCCGACTTCGCGCCAAAGACGACGCTGTCTCACAAGGCGAAGAAGGGGGACGCGGCCCTCAAACTCGATCTGCGCCGCACTGCGGACATCCTCGAGACCGTGCGCGCCATCCCCGTCAAAGTGAAGGTCGGCTTCGCCGCGGAGACGGAGAACCTCGTCGAGAACGCTCGCGACAAGCTCGAGCGGAAGGACCTCGACTTCGTCGTGGCCAACGACGTCGGTGGGACAGATTGCCCGTTCGGTTCGGACGAGAACCAGGCGATCCTCGTGAACGCGGACGATGCGACGTCCACGCCCCGCCTGTCGAAGCGGGCGCTCGCCGACCTCGTGCTCGACCGCGTCGTCACCCTGCTCGAGAACGCCTAGGAGGTCCATGGACCGATCGAGTCGGCCGAAGCTTGGCTTCATCGGAACTGGCGTCGTGGCAACGGCCTTGGCGCGAGGGCTCAGCGACGCCGGCTACGAGGTCGTCGCAGTCCACGGTCGCAATCGACGGCGCACGGAAGCGCTTGCACGGTCGCTGTCGGGCGCGGTGGCAGCGCCGTCGCGTCAGGCCGTGGCGGATGCGGCCGACGTCGCGGTTCTCGCGGTCTCAGACGACGCCATCGCGGCAGTCGCCGCCTCGATCCGCTGGAGTCCCGGCCGCGCCGCCGTCCACTGCAACGGCGCCGCGTCGCTCGACCTTCTGCAGGCCGCGTCGGACGCCGGGGCCGAGGTCGGCGTCCTTCACCCGCTGCAGTCGTTCGCAAGCGCTGACCAGGCACAGCGATTGATGCGTGGAAGCGCATTCCGCGTCGAGGCGTCCAGCGGGCGGCTGCAAGGTCTGCTCGAGCAGATGGCGATCGCCGTCGGCGGCCGGCCGTTCGTCCTTGGCGCCAACCCGACGCTGTACCACGTGAGCGCCGTCCTCGCCTCGAACTACTTCGTCACGCTCCTCGACCTCGCCTCAGCCCTGTGGCCCGAGTTCGGCGCGACGCGCGAGGAGGGACTGCGCGCGTTGCTTCCTCTCGTGCGCGGCACCATCGAGAATGTCGATCGTCTCGGTATTCCCGCGGCACTGACCGGCCCCATCGCACGCGGCGACGCGGGGACCGTCGCACACCACCTCGAGGTTCTGGGCGAGCTTGCGCCCCACGTCGTGCCCGTGTACAAGGAACTCGCTCTCCATACCGTTTCGGTGGCTCTCGCCAAGGGCACGATCGACCGCGACCGGGCTCGTCTCCTGACGGAGACGCTGTCGGGCGCGGGCGCACTCGCGGAGAGTGCGGGCGCCGTCTCTGACGAGAGCGAAGGAGGTGCTGGATGCGAGTGACGACATCCGACATCCGGAAGATGAAGGCGGACGGCAAGCGATTCAGCGCCCTCACCGCCTACGACGCCATCACGGCCCGCCTGCTCGACGAGGCCGGGGTCCCGCTGTTGCTCGTCGGCGACAGTCTGGGCATGGTCGTCCTCGGCTACGAGAACACAATCCCGGTGACCCTCGCCGACATCCTCCATCACACGCGCGCCGTGGTTCGTGGGACGCAGCGCGCCCTCGTGGTCGCCGACATGCCGTTCATGACCTACCACCGCTCTCTGGAACAGGCCCTCGAGAACGCCGGCCGCTGCATCCAGGAAGGAGGGGCTCACGCGGTGAAGCTCGAGGGCGGGCGCACCATGGCCGCAACCATCGAGCGCCTGACGTCCATCGGCGTTCCGGTGCTCGGCCACATCGGCCTCACGCCACAATCCGTCCATCAGCTCGGCGGGTTCAAGGTCCAGGGAAAGACGCTCGACGCGGCTCGCCGCCTTCTCGACGACGCGGCAGCGGTGGAAGCCGCCGGAGCCTTCGGCATCGTGCTCGAGTGCATCCCAGCGGAGGTGGCGCGACTGATCACGGAGCGCCTCTCGATCCCGACGATCGGCATCGGCGCCGGGGCTGGTTGCGATGCGCAGATCCAAGTCTCAAGCGACATCCTCGGTTGGCTGCCCGACTTCACGCCAAAGCACACGCGGCCCTATGCGCATCTCGCTGCGGAGGCGGCCGACGCGTTCCGCCGCTTCCAAGAGGACGTCGTCGCGGGCAACTTCCCGACGGAGAAAGAGAGCTTCTCGATCTCGAGCGAAGTCCTAGCACAGCTGCAAAAGGAGTCCGCTTCCTGATGATGATCGTCGCACGCACCATCGATGAGTTCCGCAAGCTGCGTTCAGAACTCCCGTCGCCCCTCGGCTTCGTCCCGACGATGGGGTTCTTGCACGAGGGGCACATCGCGCTCGTCCATCAGTCGGTGGATGAGAACAAAGCGACCGTGGTGAGCCTGTTCGTCAACCCGACTCAGTTCGCGCCCACCGAGGACCTCGCGAACTACCCTCGCAACGAGGAGAGCGACTTCCGACTCCTCGAGGCCGCGGGAGCGAATGTCGTCTTTGCCCCGCAGGCAGAGGAGATGTACGCCGACAACCACGAGACGTGGGTCGTGCTCGATCACCTGACGCGTCGGCTCGAAGGGACCATTCGCCCGACGCACTTCCAGGGCGTGGCGACGGTAGTCTCCCAGCTCTTCCACATCGTGGAGCCCCAATCCGCCTACTTCGGCCAAAAGGATGCGCAGCAGGTTCTCGTCATCGATCGCATGATCCGCGACCTCCACTACCCCGTCCTTCTCCGCGTCGGAGAGACGGTGCGCGAGCCGGACGGCCTGGCGATGAGCAGCCGCAACACGTATCTCTCGCCCGAAGAGCGCCTGGCGGGGCCCGTCCTCCGGCGGTCGCTCGACCTTGCCGAGGAGCTGTGGCTTGAGGGCGAGCGGGACGCCGAGCGGATTCGCAAGGAGATGACCGACCTCATCGAGCAGGAGCCGCTCGCCCGCGTCGATTACGTGAGCATCGCCGACACGCGAACGCTCGATGAGATCCACGTCATCGACCGCAAGGCACTCGTCTCCATCGCCGTCCGCATCGGAAAGACGAGGCTGATCGACAACGCCATCCTGCCGCCGGGCGAGCCCCTCATCGCGAGGAGACAGCCGTGATCCTGGCATACGATATCGGGAACACGAACATCGTCGTCGGCCTGTTGGACGGCGAGCGGATCGCCGGGCGCTGGCGATTCACGACGCGCCGCGAGCGAACGGCGGACGAGATGCGCCTCGAAGCGCGCAGCGCGCTCGCAGAGGCCGGAGTGAAGGCGGATGCCATCGAAGGGGTCGCCGTGGCCTCGGTCGTGCCAGCGCTCAACGCGCCGCTCGCCGCCGGGCTGCACTCGCTGTTCCATAGCGAGGTCCTCTGGGTCGACGCACGCACGCCGCCGATCCGCCTTGACGTCGACGAGCCCTGGTCGGTCGGCGCGGATCGCATCGTCGACTGCGTCGCCGGCTACGCGCTGTACGGAGGGCCGCTCCTCGTCATCGACTTCGGCACAGCCGTGACGTTCAACCTCATCTCGAAGGACGGCGCCTTCCTCGGCGGAGCGATCGCCCCCGAGATGCGGCTCGCCGCCGACGCGCTCACGGAGCGCGCCGCGCAGCTCTTTTCGGTATCGCTCGATGTACCGGAGAGCGTGATCGGCCGCACCACCGCCAGCAACCTGCGCGCCGGCCTCGTCCTTGGGACCTTCGACCTCGTCGCCGGTCTCATCGCTCGGTTCCGACAGGAAATCGATCCCACGCTGCGCGTGCTCGCAACCGGCGGAAAGGGAGAGCTCTACCACGAGCACGTCGAGGCCATCGAGTTCTACGACCCCGATCTGACGTTGAAGGGTCTCCGTTTGTGTTGGGAGAAAGCGCGCGGCGCCTCTACGAGGCGCTTGGCGTAGCGCGCGACCGGACGTCAGCCGCGGCGCGCCTTCGTTGTCGGCTGGTGCGAGGTGAACGTTTCCGCTCGTTTCGGTGTACGTTCCATGATGCACGGGAGGGGATCGTCATGCTGAACCGAGTCCTGTTGTTCGCCGCCTGCGCGGCCCTCTTCGTCGGGCTTCTCGCCGCGCCGGCCCGCGCCGACGGCATCATCCTGCCCGACAATCCGGCGCACGGGGGACTCGACATCGTCACCCACGACGTGAACGTCACGGCGCACGACGGCCTCGTGACCACGCACGTCGAGCAGGTGTTTCGGAATCCCAACTCCTACG
>CAIOLV010000033.1 GCA_903859225.1 uncultured bacterium | reverse complement strand
GCCGCCAACTTCACCCATCTCATGGCCCTCCTCCTCTGGGCGGGCGGCGCCATGGCCTTCGTCGGCAAGATGCCGCAGCTCGGCTGGGCGATTTGGGCGGTCATCGTGATCAACGCCATCTTCTCCTTCTGGCAGGAATTCCGTGCCGAGAAGGCAGCCGATGCGTTGAAGAAGTTGCTCCCGCAATTCGCTCGCGTATTGCGCGATGGGCATGAGGCGAAGATTCCCGCCGAGGAGCTTGTCCCGGGCGACGTCATCATCCTTTCCGAGGGTGATCACATCAGCGCCGACGCGCGTCTTGTGGAAGAGAACGAGATGCGAGTCGATCTATCGACCCTCAACGGAGAGTCGGCGCCCGCCCGCCGCACCGCAGAAGCGTCGCTGCGCGAGGGGCTGACGACGATGGAGCGGCCGAACCTCGTGTTCGCCGGGACCACCGTCAGCGCCGGCACGGGGAAGGCCGTCGTGTTCGCGACCGGCATGATCACGGAATTCGGCAAGATCGCTCGCCTGACTCAGACCGTCGGCGAGGACCTGTCGCCGCTGCAGAAGGAAGTCAATCGCGTGACGAAGATCGTCACGGCGATGGCCATGGGCATCGGCCTGCTTCTCTTCTTCCTCTCCGTGTTCGTCATCGGGCGGCCGTTGAGCGAGGGGTTCATCTTCTCCGTCGGGATGGTCGTCGCCTTTGTACCGGAAGGACTCCTACCGACGGTCACGCTATCGCTCGCCATGGGCGTGCAGCGCATGGCCAAGCGCAATGCGCTGATCAAGAAGCTCTCTTCCGTGGAGACTCTCGGGTCCTGCACAGTGATCTGCACCGACAAGACGGGGACGCTGACGCAGAACGAGATGACGGTGCGCGAGGCGTGGATCGCCGGACAGCACCTCACACTCTCCGGCGTCGGCTACGAGCCGACGGGCGAGTTCCAGCCTGCTCCGTCCAACCGTGCGGCGTCCGCCACAGACTTGCGCGAGCTCGTCCTCGGAGCCGCACTCTGCAACAACGCGAAGCTCGTTCCGCCAGAGGGAGAGAAGGGGTGGGCGATCCTCGGCGATCCGACGGAGGCCGCGCTGCTCGTCGCGGCGGCGAAGGGCGGTCTCTCCCACTCGGATGCGGTCAAGGAGTGCCCTCGCATTCGAGAGCTTCCTTTCGACTCGGCCCGCAAACGCATGAGCACGATCCATCCTCGCGAGTCCGCGGAGATGGCTTTCGTCAAGGGCGCGCCCAAAGAAGTGCTCTCGCTGTGCACGTCGATCCTCGTGAACGGCGAGGCGGTTCCGATGACCGACGAGTGGCGCGGACAAATCCTGAGCTCAAACGACGCGTACGCGAGGAACGCGCTCCGCGTCCTCGCCATCGCCCGGCGGACGCTGCCCGAGCGTCCGAACGGCTACACCGTGCAATGGGTCGAGCAAGACCTCACATTCCTCGGTCTCCTCGCGATGCAGGATCCACCGCGTCCCGAAGTGGCCGCCGCGGTCGATAAGTGCCGACGAGCGGGGATCCGCATCATCATGATCACCGGTGACTATGGACTGACGGCAGAGTCCATTGCGCGCCGCGTTGGGATGGTTGGGGAAGGTGCCCGACTCGTCAGCGGCGCGGACCTGGACGCGATGTCGGACGACGAGCTCGCGACCGTTCTCAAGGGCGAAGTGATCTTCGCGCGTGCGGCGCCGGAGCACAAACTGCGGGTGGTCACGGCGCTCAAGGATCTCGGCGAAATCGTGGCCGTGACAGGCGACGGCGTCAACGATGCTCCGGCGCTGAAGAAGGCCCACATCGGCGTGGCCATGGGCATCGCGGGAACGGATGTGGCGAAGGAAGCCGCCTCGATGATTCTGCTCGATGACAACTTCGCCTCGATCGTCAACGCGATCGAAGAGGGGCGGGCCGTCTACTCGAACATCCGCAAGTTCACGACCTACATCTTCACGAGCAATACGCCGGAGGCCTGGCCGTTCATCCTTCAGATCGTGTTCAACATCCCTCTTGCGCTCGTGGTCATGCAGGTCCTCGCCGTCGACCTCGGCACCGACCTCGTTCCGGCGCTAGCGCTGGGGACGGAGAAGCCCGAGCCAGGCTTGATGGACCGGCCGCCGCGCGGCCCGAAGGACCGCATCGTCGATCGGCGCTTGATTCTCCGCGCGTTCCTCTGGTTGGGGTCTCTGCAGACGATCCTCTGCTTCGCCGGCTTCTTCTTCGTTTGGTGGACGATGGGCTATCGGGATCTCCTCCATCTCCCGCGGGCGGATCTCCTGCCCTATGCGCAACGCATCCTCACGCACGACGGCCCCGGATTCATCTATGTCCTGGCGACGTCGATGTTCCACGCCGGTGTCATCACCACGCAGATTGGCAACGCCTACGCCTGCCGAACGGAAAGAACTTCGGTGTTCAAAGCAGGGTTCTTCAGCAATCGGTTCCTCTTGTTCGGGTTTGCTTTCGAGTTGGCACTGATTGCCCTCATGATCTACGTGCAGCCGCTCCAAACGCTGTTCGAGGAAGGTCCGCTGCCGTTGCGCTACTGGCCGGTTCTTTTCCTCTATCCGCCCGTGATGTTCTTCGCCGAGGAAGGACGCAAGGCGATCATGCGGCGGCGCGAGCGGCGCCGCGCTGGAGGCAAGGCTCGCCTGGAGGGAAGCCTTGTCTAGTGTGGCGCGGCCGGCGGGCGGACGAAGACGGGATGAAGAGCGGAATCCGGTGAAGCGAGTCGGTGTCAAGGACGTCCGGCACACTGGCCGCCGGGGTCAAACGCGCGGTAGGATGGGGGGCACGGTTTCCGGCGGTCGGAGGACGAGCGCCTGCCGGGAACAGGTGAGGATGCAGTACCCTTGCGAGGCGCAGAGAGCACGGGCGCACGCGCCGGACGATGCGAAGAGCTCGTGCGGCGGACGAATCGTTCGCGGCAGGAGGGCGCTATGAGAGTCATCATTGTCGGCTGTGGGCGAATGGGCTCGGAATTGGCCCATCAGCTCATCGAGGACGGCCAGGATGTGACCGTGGTCGACGTGGACCCTCGAACCTTCGATCGCCTGGGACCGTCGTTCAAAGGGCAGACGGTCGCCGGGTCCGGACTCGATCGTGAGGTTCTTGCCCGCGCCGGCGCCGAACAAGCGGACGCGCTGGCCGCCGTCACGGCAAAGGACAACCGCAACATCATCATCGCGCGCGTCGCCCGCAACACCTTCAACGTCCCGAAGATCGTCGCACGTCTCTACGATCCGCGCCGGGCGGAGATCTATCAGCGGCTTGGACTGCAGACGGTGTCCTCCACGGCGTGGGGTGCGAGCCGCATCATCCAGCTTCTCGGTCACCGCGAGCTGAACATCGTGTCGAGCCTCGGCACCGGGGAAGTGGAGCTGGTCGAAGTGGAGGTGCCGCCGCACTGGGTCGGGCGGACGGTGAACAACGTGAACGTCCCGTCGGAGATCTCCGTGATCAGCGTGGCTCGCAAGGGAGGCACGTTCATCCCGATCACAGGGACAGCGTTCCAGAGCGGAGACCGGCTCGTCGTCAGCGTGCTGGCCACAGCGCGCAGCCGGCTGGAGAGCCTGCTGGCGATCGTCTAGGAGAGGAGGCGGCAGTGTTCGTCCTGATCGTGGGAGGAGGAAAGACGGGTGCGCATCTCGCCGGACTCTTGCTGGCCGGCGGACACACGGCGGTCATCGTCGACCCGCGGCCGGAGATCACCGAGCCTCTGAAGCTGCGTTTTCCGCGCGAGATGGTCGTGACGGGCGACGGCGCCGATCCGAACGTGCTCGCGCAGGCCGGAATCAAGAAGGCCGATGTCGTGGCGGCGGTGACGTCGGACGACGAGGACAACCTGGTCGTGTCGACGATTTCCCGCTTCGAGTTCGGCGTGCGCCGCGTCATCGCGCGAGTGAACGACCCGGACAACGCGTGGTTGTTCACGCGCGATATGGGCGTTGACGTGGCGCTCAACCAGGCCGACCTGATGGCCAAGCTGATCGCCGAGGAAATGTCGATCGGCGACATGGTGACGCTCCTCAAGCTGCGACGCGGACAGTACTCGCTCGTCGAAGTGAAGGTCGCGCCGGGATCGACCGCCGCGGGGAAGGCCGTCCGGGATCTGGATCTCCCCTGCGATTGCGTGCTTGCCGCCATTCTTCGCAAGGGCGATCTCATCCTTCCGCGCGCCGATACCGTTCTCCAGCCAGTGGACGAGATTCTGGCCATCGTGCGTCCCGAGCAACAGGCCGACCTCGACCGGCTGGTCGCGCGGCCATAGGCGAGCGTCAGCTCCACGCGAGCGGCCGTTGCAGGCGCTGAGCGGAGTCCGTCGTTGACGGGTATCTCGCGCGTCCATAGAATCTCACCTTGAGGTGTCGAGCATGCCAGAACAAGTGCGACGCGAGATGGTCGAGCACATGAAGCGGACCATCGACGTACTGAAAGAGCATCTCGCGAAAGTCCAGACCGGTCGGGCCAACCCTGCCATGGTGGAGGACGTGCTGGTCGACTACTACGGGACCCGAACGCCGCTCAAGCAATTGGCGACGATCTCGGCTCCCGACGCGAATCTGCTCGTCGTGCAGCCGTTCGACAAGACGCAGATGGCGTCCGTGGAGAAGGCCGTCCTGAGTGCCGACCTGGGGTTAAACCCCTCAAGCGACGGAAACGTCCTCCGCATCAAGGTTCCGAAACTCTCCGAGGAGCGCCGGCGCGAGCTGTCCAAGGTGATTAAATCGCGCGGCGAAGAAACCAAGGTCGCGTTGCGCAACGTCCGCCGCGAAGCGAACGAGAAGTTCGATGCCATGAAGAAAGATGGAACCCTCTCCGAGGACGAGCACCGCCGCCAGCGGGAGAAGACCGACGAGTTGGTCCACGAATACTCGAAGACGGTCGACACCCTGATTGAGCAGAAGGCGAAGCAGATCCAGACGATCTAGCTGTCCCTTCTCTCACCCTCCGGCCATGTCGACTACGACGCGAATCCCAGGAGCCGCTGGGGCGCTCCGCCTCGGCGGCTCGTTTCTCGTCTGTGCCACGGCCGCAGGCGCGCTCATGGGGTTGGGGCATCCCTCGGCCGCGCTCGGCGTCGGGCTCGGGCTCGCGCTTCATCTAGCGAACGCGTTCTTCCTCTATCTGACCCTCTCGTCACTTGTCGTACGCGGCGCGGCGGAGGGTCCGACTCGCCGTGCGGCGACCATCGCCGGCCTCTCGAGTGTCGGACGCCTTCTCCTCCTCGGGTTCGTCTTGTGGTGGATCGCTGCGACGCTGGGGCGGGAGACGGCCCTCGGAACGGGTGGAGGATTGGCCCTGGCGCAGATAAGCTTGTTCTTCAGGCGATCTGGGGCACAGGGAGGGGCATAGTGCGCGAAGAGCTCGGTCAGCTGATAGAGCGCCTCGGGCAGAAGGAGATCGCAACCTGGCACATCGGCGGCTTCGCGATCCAAGTGGATCCGAAGACGATCATGATGTCGGCCATCGCCTCGATCATCGTCCTCATCCTCGCTTTGTTCCTGCGCCGCGGGCTTCGCCAGCCGGTCGAGGACAAGCCGAACCGCACGCAGGCGGCGCTCGACTTCGTGATCGAGCAACTCGACAGCCAACTCCTGGGCAACTTCAGTTCGAAAGGCTTCGGGGTGCGGATGTTCCCGTTCATCGCGACGCTCTTCCTCTTCATCCTCGCGTCGAACTGGCTGTCGCTTCTCCCGGGACTGGAGGCGCCAACGACGGATCCCAACGTGACGCTCGGGCTCGCGCTCATGATTCTCGTTCTCGTCCACTACTTCTTGATTCGAACGAAGGGTCTGCGCGGGTATGGGAAGGAGTTCTTCTCGCCGTGGTGGCTGTCGCCGATCACGATCCTGTCCGAGGTCGTGGCACGGCCGCTGTCGCATGGCTTCCGTCTCTTCGGCAACGTGTTTGCCGAACTCGTTCTCGTCTCGATTGTCATGGCCAAGCTGGACCCGTTCGTCGTCCCGATTGCGCTGCGCGTGATCTTCGGGATCGGCTTCGGTCTCATCCAGGCGTTCGTGTTCTCAATTCTGGCGGTCGCCTACATCAACCTTGCGACCGAGAAACACTAGGAGGGGTGAATGCTTCAGACTGCGCAGACGGCAGCAGGAGGAATTAGCGGCGCGGACCTCATCCAGGTGGCGAAGTACCTCGCCGCTGGGTTGTGCATGGGAATTGGCGCGTTCGGCCCGGGTCTCGGGATCGGGAACGCTGTGGCGCACGCGCTCGACGGGATCGCGCGGCAGCCGGAATCGCGCCCCGCGCTGTTCAGCACGATGATCATCGGGTGCGCCTTCGTCGAGACGACGGCGATCTACGCGCTCCTCATCTCGATCGTTCTGCTGTTCGTCGTGTAGAGAGGAAGGGAACCCAATGGGCGTCGAGTGGGGCAAGATCATCGAATTCAACTGGACGCTCGTCATCACCCTGCTTCAGTTCGCGGTTCTGTTGATTCTCCTCCGCTGGATCCTCTGGAAGCCGGCGCTCAAGTATCTCGACAGGCGGCGCGAGCTCATCGCAGCGCGGATGGCGGCGGCCAAGACGGCCGAGGAGAAGGCGGCCGAGCTTGTCGGCCGACGGACCACCGAGCTCGCCGCGGTGAAGAAAGAGTCTGCGCAGATCCTCGAAGAAGCGCGAGAGCGGGGCGAGAAGAGCTTCGAGGAAGCGAAGCAGCGGGCGAAGGAAGAGTCCGATCGCATCCTCGTCGACGCGCGAGCGCAGTTGGAGCACGAGCGGGATCGCGTTCTCGCCGATCTCAAGGCGCAATACGCCGAAATGGTCGTTCTCGGAACCGAACAGGTTCTCAGCCGCGAGGTGCGCATCGAGGATCACCGACGGCTCCTCGACCAGTTGCTCGCGGAGATCGATGACGCGGCGCTCGACGGGGTGAAGGAGAACCGTTGAGATCACGAGACGTCGCGCGGAAGATCGCCGAGGACCTGTACGCTCTCGCTTCCGACGAGAAGACGACCGACGCCCTGGAGCAGGAACTGCGGCAGATCGCTGCATCGACCGACGTCGCGCAGCCGGCCGCGGGCGCCGCAGCCGGCGAAGCGGGCCGGATCGTCGAAGCAGCATTCCCGGAGGCGAGCGACGGGTTTCGCCACCTCATGGGGCTCCTCATCCGCGACCTCGTGCTCGGCGAGTTCCTCTCGGTTCGCGCCGAGGCCGAAGGCGTGGTTCCCGTCCACGTCGTGACCGCCCAGGCCCTGTCGAGCGAAGAACGCGACCGGCTCACCGGAACGTTGGGACATGCCCTCGGGCTGAAGGTGAAGTTGGAGGAGAGCGTCGACCCGGCGGTGCTTGCCGGAGCGCGGATTGAGATCGAGGGACGCACGCTGGACGGCACGTTGAGGGCCAGGCTCGACCGGCTCCATCAGACGCTCGGTGAATCGGGGGGAGCATGACGGCGCGGAAAGACGACATTGCGGCGATCCTGAAGGAGCACCTTCGGGGCTTCCGGTACGACCTCGAGACGCAGGAGGTCGGCGTCGTCGCGCAGGTCGGGGACGGAATTGCCCACGTCTATGGGCTCGACCGCGCGATGTCCTCGGAGATCGCGGCGTTCGGGAACGACGTGTACGGGCTCATCCTCAACCTGGAGGAAGAGAGCGTCGGCGTCGCCCTGTTCGGCGACACCGAGAAAGTGAAAGAGGGAGACGAGGTTCGCCGCACCGGCCGCGTTCTCGAGACTCCAGTCGGCGAGGGATTCCTCGGGCGCGTCGTCGACCCGCTCGGCCGCCCGCTGGACGGGAAGGGACCGATTGCCTCGACCGAAACGCGCAAGACGGAGGCGAAGGCTCCCGGCGTCATCGACCGCCAGCCGGTCGACACCCCACTCCAGACTGGGCTCAAGGCCATCGATGCGATGACACCCATCGGCCGCGGACAGCGCGAGCTGATCATTGGCGACCGCCGCACGGGCAAGACGGCCATCGCTATCGACACGATCATCAATCAGAAAGGGAAAGGTGTCGTCTGCGTCTACGTGGCCATCGGCCAGAAGGCCTCTACAGTGGCTCGCATCATCGACACCCTCTCGCGACACGGCGCGCTCTCGTACACGATCGTCGTCGTCGCTGACGCTCAATCGCCGACCCCGATGCAGTACCTGGCGCCGTACGCCGGCTGTGCCATGGCCGAGTACTTCACGTACAAGGGCGGCGACTCCTTCGTCGTCTACGACGACCTGTCGAAGCACGCCGTCGCCTATCGCGAGATCGCGCTCCTCCTGCGCCGCCCGCCGGGTCGCGAGGCGTATCCCGGCGACATCTTCTACACGCACTCTCGATTGCTCGAGCGCGCGGTCCGACTGGCCGATCACTTCGGCGAAGAAGACCAGACGGTCGAACAGATCCCCGAGTCCGAGAGTGGGCACGCCGCGAGACTTCCCGTTCGAGCGGGCGGAGGATCACTGACGGCCTTCCCGATCATCGAGACGAAAGCCGGCGACATCACGTCCTATATCCCGACGAACGTGATCTCCATCACCGATGGGCAGATCTACCTTGAGACGAACCTATTCAACCAGGGCGTCCGGCCGGCGATCAACGTCGGGTACTCGGTGTCGCGCGTCGGAGGAGCGGCGCAGATCCGCGCGATGTCGCAGATTGCCGGCGAGTTGCGGCTGGAGCTGTCGCAGTACCGGGAACTCGAGGCGTTCGCTGAGTTCTCGTCCGACCTTGACGAGGAGTCGAAAGCCCAACTCGCTCGTGGCGATCGACTGATGCAGATCCTCGGTCAGGGGCAGTACCGCCCGATGCCGGTTGAAGATCAGGTCTTGTCCCTCTACGTCGCGGTTCAGAACCACTTGGTCGACATCGAGGTCTCCGCCGTGCGGCGGTTCGAAGAGGAGTGGTTGCGCTACCTTCACGAGACACGCGGGGATTTGCTCGACGAGCTGCGCGACAAGAAGGAACTGACTCCCGAGTTCCGGGCGAAGCTTGAGTTGGCCGTCGCCGAGTTCAAGAAGCGGTTCGGAGCGTAGGCGATGGCCCAAACCATTCGAGCGATCGTGAACCGCATCGGCAACATCGAGGACATCGCCTGTTTCCAAGCGATGGCCGGCGTGCGAGATCCAGAGAGGTAGGCGATGGCCCAATACGTTCGAGCGATCAAGAACCGCATCGGCAACATCGAGGACATCGCCCAGATCACGAGTGCGATGAACGCGATCGCGATGACCAAGGTCACGCGCCTGAAGCGGCGGCTCGCGCACATTCGGCCGTATTTCTCCGAACTCGAGTCCTTCACGCGAAAGCTCGCCGGGCAACGCGCGAAGGACGCAGAGCCCCATTCGCTGATGCTCGATCGCGGCGACGAGAGGGCGGCGATTCTCGTCCTCAACTCAGACCGCGGCCTGTGTGAGCGGTCCAAGGGGGAGCTGAACCGCGCCGCGGAGGCGGAGCTCGAGGCGGCCGGCCCGTCGGCGCGCATCCTCGCGGGGGGAGAGAAAGCGCGCGCCTACTTCGCGCGACGGGGCATCGAACCACTGCGCTCGTACGTCAACGTCTACGAACCGCCGACGTGGGAAGCTGCGGTGCGCATCGCCGACGAAGCGATGGATCTGTATCGACGCGGGGACATCGGCCGCGTGAAGATCGTGCACATGACGTTCGTCTCCGACCTCGCGCAGCGACTGACGGTCACCGGCCTCCTGCCGGTCGCGGTCGATCCCGAGCCGAGCGAGTCGCTCGTCGAGCCCGATCTCGCCACGGCGCTCGCCAACACCATGCCGCTCTACGTGCGGGTCAAGCTCTACGCCGCGATGCTCGAGACCAAGACGAGCGAGGACGCCATCCGGAGACAGGCGATGAGGAACGCGACCGACAACGCGGAGGACCTGCTCGAGACCCTGCGGCGGTCGTACAACCGGGCGCGCCAACAATCCATCACGCGGGAGATCGCCGATATCCAAGGCGGCGCCGAAGCGCTTCGAGCGAAGTAAGGACAGGCTGGAGGATCCAAGCGATGGCGGAGAAGCTCACGGTGGGAAAGGTCACGGAGATCAGGGGACCGGTCGTCGACGTTCGCTTCGCGAAGGGAGAGCTTCCGCGCGTCAACGATGCGCTGCGCATCGAACGCAAAGGCGACGAAGGCCTCATCCTCGAGGTCGCCGACCACTTGGGAAACGACATCGTTCGTGCCATCGCGATGGATTCGACCGACGGCCTTGCACGCGGGACTCCCGTCATCGCCACGGGAGGCCCGATCACCGTTCCCGTCGGTCCCGAAACACTCGGACGCATGCTCAACATCGTCGGACGCCCGATCGATGGACTTCCTGCGCCCCAGACGGCGAAGCGCTACTCGATCCATCGCAAGGCGCCTTCCCTGCTCGAGCAGGAGACGCGGACGGAGATCTACGAGACGGGGATCAAGTCGATCGATCTCGTCGCTCCGTTCCCGAAGGGCGGGAAGATCGGTCTGTTCGGCGGCGCCGGGGTGGGAAAAACGATCGTGATCATGGAATTGATCCGTTCGATTGCCTACGAGCATCACGGGTACTCCGTGTTCGCCGGAGTCGGAGAACGTACGCGTGAGGGCAATGACCTCTACCTCGACATGAAGGAGGCGGGAGTCCTCCAGAACACGGCTCTCGTGTACGGGCAGATGAACGAGCCGCCCGGCGCGCGATTCCGCGTCGCCCTGACGGGAGTCACGGTCGCCGAGTACTTCCGCGATGAAGAACGGAAGGACATCCTCCTGTTCGTCGACAACATCTTCCGCTTCGCGCAAGCAGGAAGCGAAGTGTCCGCGCTGCTCGGCAGAATGCCGTCCGAAGTCGGCTACCAGCCGACGCTCGCCACGGAAATGGGCGAACTGCAGGAGCGCATCACGTCGACCAAGAAAGGGTCGATCACCTCGGTTCAGGCCGTCTACGTCCCGGCCGACGATCTCACCGACCCCGCGCCGGCCACGGTCTTCTCCCACCTCGATGCGGCGATCACCCTGTCGCGCGAGATCGTCGAGAAGGGCATCTACCCGGCCGTTGACCCGTTGCAGTCGAACTCGACGATTCTCGATCCGCAGTTCACGACGACCGAACACTACCGCGTCGCGCGCAAGACGCTTGAGGTGTTGCAGCGATACGAGGATCTGAAGGACATCATCGCCATCATGGGCATGGACGAGCTTTCGGACGAGGATCAGGTTGCTGTGCGGCGCGCCCGCAAGGTGCAGCGGTTCATGAGTCAGCCGATGTTCGTTGCCGAGCAGTTCACTGGACGCCCCGGTGCTTATGTGAAGCTCACCGACACCGTGCGCGGATTTGCCACAATCGTCGACGGACAGCTTGACCACATTCCCGAGCAGCTCTTCTACATGGCTGGCGGGATCGACGAAGTCCTCGAGCGCGCCCGGAAGGCGGGTCACGACGTCGGGCTAGTGGATTAGCGCTTCGCGCTGCGCGATCTTTCTGAACGTCCTCTGAAAGCGCGGGCCGCGCTAGCGAACGAGACGGTTTCGTTGGATCCGTCGACGAAGTTGGTCCATGGCGCGTACTGCCCTAGCCGAACCGCGGCGAGGGCAGTCGGCGTCCGCAGGATCTCGCTTATGGTACTAGCAAATCACAGCACTCCTTGCTTTTCCATCCAGTGTGGTATGGTTAGCAGGTTGACTTCACGCTGCAGGCGAGGCCCGAACGCGCGATTGACCGGCTCTCCGCGAGCTCGTATACTCCCAGCCGCCTGGGCGGTGTAGCCAAGTGGTAAGGCAAGGGACTGCAAATCCCTGATCCACCGGTTCGAATCCGGTCGCCGCCTCAGACCCTTGGGTGGTTAGCTCAGTTGGGAGAGCGCATGCTTGACGTGCATGAGGTCACAGGTTCGAGCCCTGTACCACCCACCATGCTGCAGGGGCCCTGCGGCGTTCGCTCTTAGCCAAGTCTTCGCCGTGAAGCTCCACGAGAACGCATTGCGTCAGCCCCCCGCGGATGCACGGTGGGTCAAGATCCCGCCTCCTTGGCGTGGGCCGGATGTGTCCATGTCATGGGCACATCCGTGCACGGCGACCTCGCGTCCGGTATACTGCCTGGGCTGCAGGAGGCACGTTCTCGCGAACGTGGGAGGGTAGCGTCGAATGGTGAATCGAATCGGCATTCGGCGGGAAGATCTTTACGCGTGGGAGCGTCGTGCGCCCCTGATTCCCGAGCACGTGCGTGAGCTCATCGCCGAACACAAGCTGGAATGCGTCGTTCAGTCGTCCGACCGGCGAGTCTACCAGGATGATGAGTATCGGCGCGTCGGCGTCAACGTGGTCGAGGACCTCGATGGCTGCGCAGTCATCGTCGGGCTGAAGGAAATCCCCGTGGACGTGCTTCGGCCGGAGAAGGTCTATGTCTTCTTCTCTCACACGATCAAAGGCCAGCCGTTCAACATGCCGATGCTGCAGCGGATCCTGCAGCTCGGGTCGACGATCATCGACTACGAGAAGATCGTTGATGATCGCGGGCGGCGGCTGATCTTCTTCGGGAACTACGCCGGCCTCGCCGGGATGATCGACACCCTGTGGGCGCTCGGCAAGCGGCTGGCCTGGGAAGGCATTGAGACGCCGTTCTCGGACGTGCAGCAGGCTTCGTCGTACACATCGCTCGACGAGGCCAAGGCGGAGATTCGCGCTGTGGGGGAAGAGATCCGCACGACGGGTCTTCCCGCAACGATTCTGCCGCTCGTCATCGGCGTCGCCGGGTACGGCAACGTATCTCGTGGCGCGCAGGAGATCCTCGACCTGTTGCCCGTACGCGAAGCCACTCCGAAGGAGCTGCTCGGTGGGCTGCGCGACGACGGTCGTGCCCCGATCGTGAAGGTCGTGTTCAAAGAGGCCGATACCGTGCGGCCGCTCATTGCCGGGCATCCCTTCGACCTGGACGAGTACTACAAGCACCCTGAGCGGTACGGCCCCTGTTTCGAGCAATACATGCCGCATATGCACGTCATGGTGAACTGCATCTACTGGGAGCCGAAGTACCCGCGACTCATCACGCGACAGGCCATTCGCGAGCTGTATCGTGACGCGCAGCCGAAGCTTCGGGTTATCGGCGACATCACCTGCGACGTCAAGGGCAGCATTGAAGCGACGGTCAAGGCCACCGAGCCCGACGAGCCGATCTACGTCTTTCAGCCGGAGACCGGCACGACGTCGGCGGGCGTCGAGGGACACGGTCCGGTCGTCATGGCGGTCGAGATCCTGCCGAGCGAATTACCGCGCGAGGCGTCGGCCTACTTCAGCACCATCCTCAAGCGCTTCGTCCCGACGATCGCCCACGCGAACTACTCGTGCGATTTCGAGGGACTCGACCTTCCGCCGGAACTCAAGCGCGCCATCATCGTCTATCGCGGCGCACTGACGCCCGCGTACCAGTACTTGGAGCAACACCTGAATTCGGCCTAGAGCCTAAGGGAAGGAGGCACCGTGAGCAGGATTCTCGTCCTCGGAGCCGGCCTCGTCGCCGGTCCCCTCGTTCGCTACTTGACGGACGTCAAGGGGTTCCGCGTGACCGTCGCGACACGGACGGTGGACAAGGCGGAGAAGCTCCTCGCGGGAGCGGCGAACGGGACGGCGGTGGCGCTCGATGTCGACGACGAAATGGCGCTCGAGACGTTGATTGCGAAGCACGATCTCTCGATCAGCCTTCTACCCTACGTGCATCACCCGCTGGTCGCTCGCCTCTGCGTCAAGCACAAGAAGCACATGGTGACGACGTCGTACGTCAAGGACGCGATGCGTGCTCAGGACGCTGCGGCCCGCACGGCGAACGTCATCCTGTTGAACGAGATCGGAGTCGACCCCGGCGTCGACCACATGTCGGCCATGCAGATCATCCACCGCATCCGCGACGAGGGAGGCGCGCTCCTCTCATTCACGTCCAACACCGGCGGCCTGCCCGCGCCGGAAGCGAACACGAACCCGATGGGCTACAAGTTCTCGTGGGCGCCCCGCGGCGTCGTGCTGGCGGGCAAGAACTCAGCCCGCTTCCTCAAGGATGGAGTGATCGTCGACGTCCCCGGCCCGGAGCTGTTCGCGAACCACTGGCCGTGCGCTATCGTCGGGTTCGGGGAGCTGGAGGTGTATCCGAACCGTGACTCGCTCCCGTACATCGAGAGCTACGGCATCCCGACCGTGACGAGCATGTTCCGCGGGACGCTTCGCTACCCCGGCTGGTGTGCCACGCTCAAGGCGATCGCCGACCTCGGGATCCTCGACGAAACCGAGCGGAAGGACCTTGGCGGGCGTACGTTCGCCCAATGGACGGGTCGACTCCTCGGAATGAAGAGCGGCGCCACGGCGAATGATCTTGCCCGGCGGCTCGGAGTCTCCGTCAGCGCGAAGCCGGTGACCGACCTCGTCTGGCTCGGACTGACGAGCAACGATCCACTTCCGAGGGCCGCCACGACGGATCTTGATGTTCTGGCGCAGCGCATGCTGGCTAAGATGCAGTACGCGCCGGGAGAAAGGGACATGCTCGTGATGCAGCACGAGTTCGTCGCCCGCTACGATGACCGGACGGAGAAGACGGTCTCGACCTTGGTCGACTACGGGATTCCGAACGGCGACACCTCGATGTCGCGACTCGTCGGTCTGCCGGCTGCTATCGCTGCGCGGATGATCCTCGAGGGCGAGATCGACCTCACCGGAGTCCAAGTACCGACGGTACCGGCGATCTACGAACCCGTCCTCAAGGAACTCGCGACGCTCGGAGTGCGCTTTACGGAGACGACGTCGCTTCTCTAGCGCGTGGCGCGATGGCCCTGAGGCTCGGCGCAAGCGTCTACGCCGCCTTCTTCGCGGGACGGGATCGAGATTCGTGGCCTACGCTAGCCCACGCCGTGCGCTCGATCCGCGAACTGGACGAGCGCCTCGGGGTCGAGATCTGGGCGACGCGCGACATCGACGATCCAGGGCCGACTCCGGCCGAAGAACGAGAGATTACGGCCGCCGGCCGCGGCGCTCCGTTCACGAGTCTGCACGCACGGGGCCGTTGCTGGACGTGGGATCCGGCCGGGCTGCGCCGCGAGATCGACCTTGCCGAACGTCTTGGTGCGCGGACGCTGGTCGTGCACCCCGGGACGCTCGGGCTCGACGGCCTGTTGGGAAGCCCCGACGTCCCCGAGATCCACCGTCTGCTCGACCATGCTCGCCGCCGAAGGATCGCCCTCGCGCTCGAGAACACCGTGGACTCGCTTCGCGTCCTTGATCGCGCCCTCGACATCGCCGAGGATGACTCGGCGTTCGGCATCTGCATCGACGTCGGTCACGCCGCGCAGTCGCACGACGCCGGGCGTCACCCCGTGCGAGCGTACATCGAGCGCTATCGCGGCCGGGTCATTCACCTGCATCTCCACGACACGATGGGCTTGGAAGACGATCACAGCGTGCCGGGGCGGGGAATCGTGGACTGGTCGGACTTCCGCCGCGCGCTCAGAGACATCGGCTACGACGGCCCCGCGGTCCTCGAAGTCGTCCCCGGGCGTTCCCTCTCCACGAACGCGAGCCCTGAGGAACTCCTCCGAGAGGCCATCTCGTTCCTGTCGTCGGTTGCCTAACCGCCACACGCAGGGCAGGCGGGATCCGCATCGATGGAGATCGATGTGAACTCGATTCGCCGGGCGTCGTAGAGGAGGAGGCGATTTGGTCCGCGTTCGGCGTATCCGGTGATCCACCGAATGACCTCGGTGGCCTGCACGAGGCCGATGACTCCGGGAACCACGCCGAGAATGCCTGTCTCTGATGCAGGGCGGAGAGACTCGGGTGGCGGCGGGGTCGGGAAGAGACACCGATAGCACGGTCCTCCCGGGACGCAGAGGAGCGCCGCCTGGCCCTCCAGCTGGAAGACGGCTCCGTACGCGTACGGAATGCCGAGTTCGAGCGCGACCTCATTCATCACGTACCGCGTCTCGAGGTTGTCGGCACCGTCGACGATGACGTCGTATCCGGAGGCGATCCGCGATGCGTCGCTGCCCACAAACCGGACGGCGTGGGCCTCGATGCGCACGAGCGAGTTGAGCCCGGCGAGACGAGCCGCCGCGGCCTTCGGCTTCGGCGTTCCGATGTCCTTCTCTTCGTAGAGGATCTGACGCTGGAGGTTGGAGATCTCGACCGCGTCCGAGTCGACGATTCCGAGAGTCCCGACACCGGCGGCTGCGAGATAGAGAGACGCTGGGCTCCCAAGCCCGCCCAGACCCACGATGAGCACGCGAGCGGCCTTGAGCTTCCGTTGTCCCTCCTCGCCAAGGTCGGGGATCACGAGGTGCCGCGCGTAGCGCACCCGTTCCTGCGGCGTGAGGCTGGCTCCCCCTGAGCTGGTCAATCTAGCGCACACCTCCCGCCGCGTCCCGATCGAGCTCGTAGGCAAAGACATCCTCGCCGTACTCCGACCACGACCGAAGCCCGGCCTCGCGCAGCGCCGCGAGGGCTCTCGCGCTTCGGTCTCCTCGCTTCGGCACCATGGACTCCCACTTGCTGACACGCAACTCTGCTTGTGCGTGCCGAACCAACGTCCCAAGGTCGTCGGGTTCCCCATCCAGGAACGACAAGAAGGCCGCATCAGATGGCGTGGCGCCGGGCGAAGCACAACGGGCTGCGGTGATCCGGCCGTTGCGGCGGATCCCGATCCGATATGGAGCCCATGCCAGTGCGGCGCGAGGCGCCCAGTCGAACTCGAGGAACTTCCACTCCCAAGGGAAACGCCCACCGGCGACGTCAAGGTAGTC
>CAIOLV010000032.1 GCA_903859225.1 uncultured bacterium | reverse complement strand
TAGGCCGCTTTCAGCGGGACGGAGTCTCCTCCGTACGAGAAGAGCTTCTGCTCGTAGTGCTCGGTGACCGCCTCTTTCCCCTCGGCGCGGACGACGGCGACGATCTCTTCCTGGCTCCGGCCGGCCATCTCCGGCTTCAGGCGATGTCGCACCTCGACGATGTTGAACCCGAGAGACTTCTCGTTGTGGACGTGAACCGTTGGGAACGCCTCGACGTAGCGCGGCGTTGCCCCTCCCTCGAGCGGAACGCGATCGCCGGGAGCGAGTGGAACCCATTCCAGGTCGTAGGTGAGACGCCGATTGGTGCGCGCGAGGAAGGCCATCATCTCGGTCACGAGGAAGTTGTCCTTCGGGTAGTAGATGGAGAGTTCCTTCTCTTTATCCCCCATGGCGTTGTTGCGGATGTTGACCAAGCCGACGAGGCCGGCGACGTGGTCGGCGTGCCCGTGGGAGATGAACACCCTGCGGATGGCGAATGCCTTGTTGCCGAGGATCGAACTGGCGCCTTCGCCGGCGTCGAACAGAATGCGGTCCGGGCTGTAGTAGAGCCAGCTCGAGTAGAGCGCTTTCGAGTACATCAGGATCCGCATGCCGTGAGCCTCCCTGGGCCGAGAACGAACGCCGCAGGACGGCCGGCGGCGCATCCAGTGACACTGCCGCGGGACCCACTGCGGAGCGTCATTATACCCAGCGGAGGCGGAGCGCGAAACCAGTCAGGAAGGGCATCGCGGCTGCCGGGTTTGCTGGAGGCGGGGCGGTCTCCTAGAATCGCAGCGCGAAACGGAGGCCCTGACGATGCTCGACATTCGAGAGTTGCGGGAACACCGGGCGGACGTGGAGGCGCGCCTCAAGACGCGCGATCCGTCCATCGACCTCGCTGCCCTCTTCGAGCTCGACGACGCGCGGCGGAGAGTCATCGGCGAGGTCGAAGAGCTGAAGGCGGAGAAGAACCGCGGATCGCAGGAGGTCGCGGCCCGCAAGAAGGCGGGGAAGACCGCCGACGACCTGCTCGGGAGACTGAGCGAAGTCTCCGTCCGGGCCTCGAAGCTTGACGAGGATCTCCGCATTGTGGAACAGCGAATCGAGGACATCGTCGGCCGCCTGCCGAACCTGCCGCACCCGTCCGTGCCCGTCGGCAGGAAGGACGAGAAGGTCATCCTCCGCAGCTTCGGTACGCGTCGTGAACCAGCGTTCGCGGTGCGCCATCACCTCGAGATCGGCGAAGAGAAGGGGCTGCTGGACTTCCGCCGTGCCGCGGCGATCGCGGGGGCGAAGTTCCCGATGTACGTCGGCCGTGGCGCATTGCTCGAGTTCGCCCTGATTCAGTTCATGATCTCGCACCACGCGCGGCGGGGCTACACGCCGATCCTTCCGCCGTTTGTGGCCAACGCCGAGAGCTTCTACGTTTCGTCGCAACTGCCCAAGTTCGCCGACGACGTCTATGCTATCGAGCGGGATGGGCTCTACCTGAATCCGACCGCCGAGAGCCTGCTCGTGAACCTGCATCGTGGCGAGACCCTGACGGCGGAGGAACTGCCGAAGAAGTACGTCGCGTACACGCCCTGCTTCCGCCGCGAGGCCGGCAGCTACGGCGAGGAGGAGCGAGGACTCATCCGCATCCACCAGTTCAACAAAGTGGAGCTGTTCAAGTTCACAACCCCGGAGACGTCGTACGCCGAGCAGGACTTGCTGATCGAAGACGCCGAATCCGTGCTACAGGCGCTCGGAATGCACTATCGCGTTGCGCTCCTGACGACCGAGGACATGGCGCAGCAGGCGACGAAGACGGTCGATCTAGAGGTGTACTTGCCCGGGCAGGGCCGCTACTACGAGGTCTCATCGTGTTCGAACTGCGAGGCCTTCCAGGCGCGTCGCGGCAACATCCGCTATCGGCCGACCCCGAAGGACAAGCCCGTTTTCGTGCATACTCTGAACGGATCCGGCGTTGCCACGTCACGACTCATGGCGGCCATCCTCGAAAACAACCAGGCGGAGGACGGGACGATCGAAGTTCCGGCGGCGCTCCGCCCGCTCGTCGGATTCGACACGCTATGACCGACGTGCTTGTCGAAGTGCGCAACCTGACCAAGGAGTTCCGGACGCGGCGCGGCGTCGTGCGCGCCGTGGACGACGTGTCGTTCGAGTGTCGCGCCGGCGAGGTGTTCGGGCTGCTCGGACCGAACGGGGCGGGCAAGACCACGACGTTGCGCATGCTGGCGACGATCCTCACGCCGACCTCGGGCAGCGTGACGATCGCAGGATTCGACACGAGGAAGGATCCGGACCGCGTCCGAGAGCAGATCGGCTTCCTCGGCACCGAGACGGGCCTCTACGATCGCTTCACCGCGCGCGAGACGCTGCGCTTCTTCGGGCGGATCAGCGGCTTGACGGATGCGGCGATCGCCAAGCGTGCGGGCGAGGTGTTCGAGATGCTGGCGATGACGTCATTTGCCGATCGGCGCGTCGGCACCTTCTCCACCGGCGAGAAGCAGAAGCTGTCCCTCGCGCGGAGCATCATCCACGACCCCGCCGTCCTGATCCTCGACGAACCGACGTTCGGGCTCGACATCATGGCGGCGCGCAGCGTCGAGGAGACCGTCGCGCTGTTCCGCGAGCAAGGGCGGACGATCCTGCTCTCGACGCACGTCATGCGCTTGGCAGAGAAGTTGTGCGACCGTGTGGCCATTCTCTACCGCGGGCGCATCCATGCTCTCGGAACCCAGGCGGAGCTCGGCGCCGTCTACGGAAAGTCAGATCTGGAGGACGTTTTCTTCGCGGCCGTGGGTCGCGAGGCGATGGCCTAGGGGTTTCCTTGCGGCCCGCCTCGTGCTATCCTGGCCTGCTCGACAAGTCGAAGGAGGCAATCATGGGCAGGAAGGTCGTATGGGCGATGGCGCTCGTCGTGACCGCCGTCGTATCGGCCGGCCTGGTGGGGGGGCAGGTTGGTGGGTTCCTGTGGTGGGGGACTCACGAGCCAATCTACATCTTCGGAGACGAGAGCTTCACGTACTCGAACGGCGTGATGTCGGGGAGCGGAACGGCCGCCGACCCGTACATCATCGAGGGGTGGAGCATTTCTCCGGCGGACGCCGACTACGGCGTGTACATCGACCACACGACGAGCTTCTTCGTCATTCGCGATTGCGTGATCGAAGGAGCTCGCATCGCCGGCGTGTACTTCAACTCCGTCGAGAACGGCCGCGTCGAGAAGGTCCAGATCTCCGGATCCGACACCGCCGTCTACTTGCTCAACTCGAGCGGCAACCGCATCGCGGAGAGCGTGATCAGCGAATGCCGGTACGGCGTCGTCATGGCTGCCGTGTCGCAGGAAAACGTCATCACGGGCAACAGCTTCCTCGACAACGGGCTCGCCGGCTACGACCCGGAGCACTGGAATCTCTGGTATGAAGGGAAGACGGGCAACTACTGGAGCGACTACCAGGGCGTCGACCAGAACAAAGACGGCGTCGGCGACGAGCCGTACTACCCGCTGGAAGATCTGAAGCCGCTGATGACGTCGCCGGTCGAACTGACCGAGGTGTCGCCTGCCGGTCCGAGCTTCGCCGGGAACCTCGTGGCCCCGGACGGCTCGCTCGTCGTGACGTCGCAGACGCCGATCGCCCTCACGGCAAGCGACCCCGGCAGCGGGCTTGCCGAGATCAAGTACTCGATCGACGGCGGCACGTGGACAACCTACAGCGCCCCGATCCTTCTGAAGGGCGACGACGGTCTGAGGAAGGTCACGTACTACGGTATCGACCGGCTGGGGAATGCCGAGCCCAAGAAGACCGTGTCGTTCTTGCTCGACAACCATTCTCCGCAGACGGTCATGGACATCGGCGATCCGACGTTCGCTGACTCGCGCGGCACATGGATCACATCGTCGACGAGGATCGCTCTGCGTCGCACGCAGGAGTCGACCTACGGTCGGGCTGAGACATACTACCGTATCAACGACGGGGCGTGGCTCCGATACTCGACGCCGTTCCGCATCACCGGTGAGGATGGCGCGCGGTCCGTGTCGTTCTACAGCCGCAACGCCTCCGGCGTTGCCGAGGCGATCCAGACGAAGGTCCTCCTGAAGGACGACGCTCCGCCGACGAGCCGCGGCGCCAAGGCGGGAGCTCCGGCCGGAGCCTCTACGGGCGCCGGCACGCCGAGCACCACCACGGCATCCGCAGGCGCGGCGCAGGGTTCAACGGTTGCACCGTCGACCACGTCGAGCACCACGACGACGAAGCCCGTGAGCGTTGCGCCAACGCCCGTGAGCGTTGGGCCGACGTCGTCCCCGGCGGCCACTCCCTCGACGACGCCTGCGGCCTCGACGCCGGCGACGGTGGCTGCCGCGCCCGCTACGACGACCTCGACACCGCCTGCTGGGCAGGCGGAACTCTCTGGTGCAGCGCTCGGTCAGACGGGGACAGCCCCGAAGACGCCGACGCAGACGGAGTCGGTCGTGACGCCGTCGACCGTGACGCCTTCGACTACGCAGACTCCATCGTCCACTCCGTCGTCGAGCGCTCCACAAACGCCGTCCGAGACGTCGTCATCGAACTAGACAGGCCGCCATGCTGAAGAACGTTCGCCTCTTGTTCGCCAAGGAACTTGTGGGTGCGATCCGAGATCGGCGAACGTTCTTCTTGACGGTCATCTTCCCGCTCATCTTCTACCCGATGGTGATCTCGGTGATGTCGCGCTTCGGCGAGTCGGAGCGCGTGCGGGTCGAGACGCTTGTTCCCACGGTGTTCGTCGTCGACACGTCGGGGGACTCCACGTTCGCGCGAGAGCTCGCGCGAACGACCGACTTCCGTGCCATTCCCTACCTCGACGTCGACCGCGCTCTCGACGCGTTGCGTCATGACGCGGGCCACCTCGTGATGGAGGTCGGCAAGGGAACTGGCGGCGAGGGGCTCGGGCTCACGGTCACGCTCACGTACGACCAGACGAGCCAGTACTCGGCGATCGCTGCGGCCAGCGTGCGCCGCTTCCTCGAGGGGTATCTGAGAGATGTCGTGACCGCCAAGCTCGACTCGCTGGGGTACAACTACTCCGACCTGTCCCCGCCGCTCACGGTCAAGACCGCCGACATCGCGACCGGCGAGTCGTTCGGCCGGCTCTTCCTCAGCCGGCTATTGCCCTACTTCATGGTCCTCGCCGTGCTCACCGGAGCCATGGGCCTTGGCGCCGAGATTACGGCCGGAGAGAAGGAGCGAAGTACGATCGCCACCCTCCTCGTGAGTCACTTGTCGCGGACCGAGATCGTGCTCGGGAAGTTCCTCACGGTGCTCACGATTTCGCTCTCGTCGTGCGTCCTGTCCGCGCTCGGGCTGCTCATCGGGGTCCGCGCGTTCGGCGGGGGGCTCACCCCGTCGTCGCTCCCTACGTCGGCCGTGTTCCGACTCGACCTGGTGTCTCTCGGGTGGATGCTTGCTGTGCTCGTGCCGCTCGCCGTGATCCTTTCCGCGCTCGTTGTTATCGTCGGAACGTACGCGCGGAGCCAGAAGGAGGCGAGCATGTACCTCCTGCCGATCTACATGATCATCGTGCTCGTCGGAATGGTATCGATGACGGGGACGGCCGCGTTCCGCGGGGCTCAGTTCCTGATTCCCGTCGCGAACGCTCTCTACGTCCTCCAGTCGATCATCGCCGGCGACATCGTGTTCCGCGACATTGTGCTCACTCTGGGGGCGAACGTGCTCTGCGGTGCGATTCTGATCGCGCTCGCCGTCCAGCTGTTCAAGCGCGAGGCCGTTCTGTTCCGCTCCTGAGCGGAACAGAACGGCTTGGGAGAAGCTGGCTGGGCAGCTGCTTCTCCTGGCGGTTCTCTTCCGTCCGTAGGTGGGCGGCTTGGGAGAAGCCGGCTGGGCGGATGCTTCTCCTGGCTGTCCTCTTCCGTTCGTAGCGACAAGGCAGCGCACAGATTGACCCGAGTCTTAAGGTCGCGGTATAAAGTTCACTAGATGGAAGAGAACGACATTGGACGACATATCGTGGACGCGGCTGTGGCCATTCACCGCGGGCTTGGGCCCGGGCTGCTCGAAAGCGTTTACGAAGCCGTTCTGTCTCGCGAGCTGGAAGGGCGGGGCCTCCAGGTGGCCCGCCAGGTGCCAATCGCCATTGCCTACCAAGGGATGCGTTTCGACGAGGGGTTTCGCGCAGACCTGGTTGTGGATGGTCGTGTGATCATCGAGCTCAAATCAGTAAGCGAGATCACCCGGGCACACAAGAAGCAACTCCTCACCTACATGCGCCTGGGCGGCTTCAGGCTTGGGTTCCTTCTCAACTTCGGCGTCGCGCTGATGCGGGACGGCATCTTCCGTGTCGTGGACGGGTTGAGTGAACCTCCGGGACCATAGGGAGCATCACGCGAAGCGCGCCAAGATCGCCAAGGTGAGGATCGAGCCTCTCAGAACGTGTCTCTCTTTGCGATCTCTGCGTTCTTAGAGTGAGGCTTTGTCGAGCCGCTGAGCGATTGCATCACGCGAAGCGCGCCAAGATCGCCAAGGTGAGCTACAGAGGATCCAGAGCCTCTCTCTCTGCGTTCTTGGCGTGATACGCTGTTGAACCGCCGAGCGATTGCATCACGCAAAGGACGCCAAGATCGCCAAGCGAAGGAATGGAGTATCTGAACCTTGTTTCCTTTGCGATCTTCGCGCACTTGGCGTGAGACGCGGTGCGTGGTGCGGTGCGAGTCGGCATCGCGCCGAGGGCGCCAAGGACGCCAAGCGGAGGAACAGAGTTCGGAACCTGCTCTCCCTCTCCCCCTTTGCGTTCGTGGCGTGAGAGGCAGTGCGCAGGGTCTGCATTGAGCGCATCAGGCCAAGCTCGCCAAGGAGAGGGACTCAGGATCGGGGACGTCTGTTCCTTTGCGCCCTTTGCTTTCTTGGCGTGAGAGCCCGCTACACGCGCTCTCCGCGGCTGAAGCGCTTCAGCGCGTCCTGGACCTTGCGCTTCTCGTCCTCTTCGCGGAGCTTGTGGCGTTTGTCGACGAGCGTCTTCCCCTTGGCGAGGCCGATCTCCACCTTGGCATGGCCGCGCGCGAAGTAGAGCTTGAGCGGCACGAGCGTGTAGCCACGTTCCCGCAGCTTGATGGCGAGCTTGCGCGCTTCCTGCCGATGGATGAGAAGCTTCCGATCGCGCACGGCCTCCACGTTCGCGAAGGAGCCCTCCTGATAGGGCGCAATGTGGACGCCCTTCAAGATCACTTCTCCGTCGCGGACGACGGCGTAGCCTTCCTGCAGCGAGCAATGGCCGGCGCGGAGGCTCTTGACCTCCGTGCCGGTGAGCACGATGCCGGCCTCGATCGTGTCCTCGATCGAGTAGTTATGCCGGGCCTTGCGGTTCGTTGCGACGGCTTCTGCCATGACGGCAAGGCTACCGATCGGCGCCGGACCATGCAAGTGACGTCCGACCGCCGTGCTCGTCCGGGCGGGACATGCGTCCCTTTGCCGGGCGACAGAAACGCGGACGCCCGCGGACGGGACTCTCGCTTCGTTCCCCTCTCATTCTCTATACTGGCCGCGGAGCGTTAAGCGAAATGATGATGTTCCTTCCTAGAGATCCGCACAGGAGGACGAGAATGAGTACGACGTGCCGGCGCGTCCTCGCGCTTGTTGGGCTCGTGGTCGGGTTTGCGTCGCTTGCTGCCATGGCGTTGCCGGGTTTCTCGGACCGCAACATCGCGCGCGGCAACCTGAATCCGACCGACACGATCGACGTTCAGGAGATCCGCATCACCCCTGGTGGCGAAGTAACGTTGAACGCGGTCACCGTGCAGAACATCGGGACGGCGGGAGATGGGGTGATCGACCGCATCGCGGTGATGGACGGGGGCGATGTCCTCGGCGAGTCGACGGCGATCTCCGGCCTCGCGACCGGGATCACGATCAACCTCAGTGATGGGTTCACCATCACCACCACCCACGATCTCAAGATCTTCGTCACGGTGGGGACGGCGGTGACCGGTGGCGAGACCATCAACCTGCGCACGCGAGTGCACTACGTCTCAGGCGGTTCGACGTACACCTCGGAATGGATCTCCGACCTGTCGGGGGAGACGATCCGGAACGGCGGGTTCGATGTGATCGACGATACGTCGCCGGATGCTGGATACTTCAATCCAGGCGATACGGGCGTCGTTCAAGTGACCGTGTTCTCCGATACCGATGCCAACGGGAATCCCGTGATGTGGGGAAGCGCGGATCCCGTC
>CAIOLV010000031.1 GCA_903859225.1 uncultured bacterium | reverse complement strand
ACCGTGATCATGACAAACGGGACGCGGTCGGCTCCGGCCTCGTCCAGCACGCGCTCGAGCTTCGCGAGATCCATGTTGCCCTTGAACGGGTGCTCGATGCGCGGGTCGAAGGCCTCATCGATGACGCAATCCATGGGACGACCGCCGTTTGCCAGAATGTTGGCGCGCGTCGTGTCGAAATGCATGTTGCTCGGCACAATCTGCCCAGGGCGGACGGCAGCGGAGAACAGAACGTTCTCTGCGGCGCGCCCCTGGTGCGTCGGCAAGACATAGCGGAATCCGAAGATGTCGTCGGCCGCGGCGCGGAAGCGTTCGTAGCTCCGGCTCCCGGCATAGGCTTCGTCGCCCCGCATCATCGCCGCCCACTGCTCTTGACTCAGCGCCCCAGTCCCTGAGTCCGTGAGCAGGTCGACGTAGACGTCGGACGACCGCAGGTTGAACACGTTGTACCCCGCAGCCTCGAGCCGGGCGCGACGTTCGTCGGCCGAAAGGATCGAGACGGGTTCCACGACCTTGATTCGATAGGGCTTGAACGCTTCTTCTCGCTGCACGGGCTCTCCTCTCTCTCGTCCTGACTGCTCTGCGAACCGAACCGACCCGCTACGACGAGAGGAAAGGAGGGTGAGGTATGTTGCGCCGCGCAGCCTCCACTGCATTGAAGGCGCCGCCCGCGATCCGAAGGTCGATCCTCGACGAGAGTCGCATCGTCTCTCACCCCCTGCACAGTGGCTAGAACATGGTAGAGCGTCGCCGGAATGGCTGCAACTGACGACTCCGGTTGACCGTCCCGACCGTCCCGTCTACAGTTGCCGCAGGCAAAGGAGGATCATGCGCAAGCCAAAGCCGACGAACCCGAAGGACTCCGCTCCATCCGTTGACGCGAGCGACCGCGAACCCGCTCGTCGTGCCGCTCGCCGTCTGGCACGCGAGTTGGAGCACGAGGGGACGTCGGTGCTCGAGCGCGCACAGCGCCTGGCACAACGAACCGAGCCCCAGGCGCGGCGGATCGCTTGCGAGCTCATTCCCCTGTCGTTCGACGAGGATCCGGGAGAAGCCATGGCCGTCCTCGAAGGGCTGGCCGCCGATGACGAGCGGAAGGTGCGCGCCGCAGCCGTCACCGCGTGTTCCCGCATCGTCCGGGCCCACTTTGAGCGCGTCGCGGACATCCTCGCGGCGTGGCGGGACGACGCCTCCCCGCATCTGCACCGCGCGGTCGCCGTGGCCGTGGCGCGCGCCGCGGAGCCTCACCGGCTCGAGCGCGTTCCTCACCTCATGCGCCTCATGGGACCTCTCCTAGGCGACAGCGATCCGGCGGTGCGCCGCACCGTGGGACTCTCGACGCTCGGCGCGCTCCTCGGTGCGTATCCCGAAGCCACGTTCGAGGCGCTCGTCGAGTGGTCGACGTCCAGCGATCCGCAGGTTCTGTGGAACGTCGCCATGGCGTTCACCGGTGCGCCCGCCGCACCGATGGCCAAGCGGGCTTTGATTGTCCTGCGCAAGCTGGCGCTCGACGACCGGCGCACGGTCTGGCGAGCCGCCGCCGCCGCGATGTGGCAGCTAGGGCGTCGTCGCCCGGACGTCGTTCGACCGGAACTGGACCGCTGGTTGGACGACGACGTGAGAGGCAAGGTCGCGCGTGAGGCGCTGAAGTACTTGTAGCCGGGAGCGACGGCGGCTCCCTCCGTATAATCCCGGCACCATGACACGGAGAGACGGACTTCCCGGCGCAGTGGTGACCGGCGCATCACGCGGCATCGGCGCGGCGATCGCTGTGCGTTTGGCACGTCTCGGGTACGGCGTGTGTGTCAACTACCTCGAATCCGCCGATCGGGCTCGAGCGGTGGTCGCGGACATCGAGCGGACCGGAGGGCGCGCGATGGCCGTGCGCGCCGACGTGCATGACTTCGATGCGCTTCGCGGGATGGTGGAGCAAACGGCGGACGCGTTCGGCGGCCTTCGCGCGGTCGTGAACAACGTCGGTTCGTCCGCGCATGCTGCCTTGGCGGACCTGAGTCCTGCGGAGTGGAACGACGCGCTCGCCGTCAACCTCACCTCGGCGTTCTACATGTGCAAGGCGGCTCTGCCGCACCTGACGCAAGAGCCGTGGGGGCGCATCGTGAACATCGCTTCGCTGCGCGCAATGACAGGCTCGGGCCACGGCGCCCACTACGCGGCCGCGAAAGCCGGCCTGATCGGACTGACGAAGTCCCTCGCGCTCGAACTCGCGCCGCGCATCACCGTCAATGCCGTCTCGCCCGGCTACACGCGCACCGACATGACGCGCGGCGCTCTCGAAAGCGGCGAGAACCGGATCATCTCGAGCATCCCGGCACACCGCGTTGCGGAACCTGAGGAGATTGCCGCGCTCGTCGCCTTTCTCGCCAGCGAGGATGCCGGGTACATCACCGGCGCGACGATCAACCAGAATGGCGGAATCTACATGCAGTAGGGCAACGGATCGAAGGAGACCCATGGCCGGCACGATCATTCGAGCGTATCGCCCGCAAGACGACGCGCAGAGCTGCCGCCGCGTGTGGACCGAGGCCGGCTGGATCGACGGCGCAAAGAACGAAGAAGCGTTCTCGGCCTTCGTCGAGAGCGCTCGCTCCGTCGTCGCGGCCCTCGGCGACAGCGCGGAGTGCCTCGTCAACGTCCACCCCGGCTCCCTGCGCTATCTCGACGAGGAAATCCCCCTCGCGTGCATCACCGGAGTCACGACCAGCCGCGTCGCGCGCAAGCAGGGCCTCGCTGCGCGAGCGACGGCACAAGCGCTCGCCGAGGAGGCCGTCGCCGGAACACCCGTTGCGACCCTCGGCGTATTCGAACAGGGCTTCTACAACCGCCTCGGGTTCGGCAACGGCCCCTACGAGACCTGGTGCACGTTCGACCCGGCGCAGCTGCTGGTCGAGACGACGCCCCGTCCCCCGGCGCGCGTCACGGCGTCCGACTGGCAAGCAGTCCACGAAGGCCGATGTGCGCGCCGCCGCTGGCACGGAGCAGCGTGCAACCACGCTCCACAACTCACTCGCGCGGAGATGCTGTGGGGCGAGAACGCCTTCGGCCTCGGGTACTTCGACGAGACCGGGCGACTCACGCACCATCTGTGGTGCTCGGCGGACAAGCCGCGCCGCGGGCCGTACTCGGTCGAGTGGATGTCCTATCGGAGCCGTGAGGAGTTGCTCGAGCTTCTCGGTCTCCTCCGCGGACTGGCGGACCAGGTTCACTCCGTCGAGCTTCACGAGCCGCCGGGTCTGCAGCTCCAGGACCTTCTCCGCCAGCCGTTCAAGGGCCGCCAAGTGACGGAAAACTCGCCGCATGCACAACGCATGACGTCGAGCGCCTACTGGCAGGTGCGATTGCTCGACCTCGACAAGGCTCTCGCGCTGACGCATCTCAAAATCGGGTGCTCGCGTTTCCACCTCTCCCTCACCGACCCGATCGACGCCTACCTTTCCCCTGATGCGCCGTGGCGCGGAATCGCCGGCGACTTCGTTCTCGAACTGGGACCGCAATGCTCCGCGCGACCGGGCGCCGATCCTCGTCTGCCTACGTTGCGAGCCTCGGTCGGCGCGTTCTCGCGCCTCTGGCTCGGCGTACGTTCGGCAACGAGCCTGTCGTGGACCGACGACCTCGCAGGGCCTCCCGATCTCCTCGGCGAGCTCGACCGCGCCTTCTGTCTCCCCAATCCGGCGTCCGACTGGGACTACTAGCCGCCCTCGACGCACCAGAGCTCGCGCTGCGGCGTCGAGAGGTATTCGCAGCCGCCCTTCGTCACCAGCACGTCCTCCTCGAGGCTCATGCCGCCGAACCCGGTGGTCGGCACGTGAAGCTCAAGCGTGAAAACGTTGCCCTCCTCAACCTCGCGCTCGACGGAGTCCCCGTATCGTTCCCACGGCGGTCCGAGCAGGGCTCCACCGTCGTGGGCGCTCTGTCCCACCTGATGTCCGAGCGCGTGGAGGAACTCCGGGTAGCCGCGATCGCGGATGTAGCTACGTGCTACCTCGTCAACCTCGCGACCGCGGACCCCGGGCCGCAGCGCGCGGCTTGATACCTCGATCGCGCCAGCCACAGCGCCGAAGGCCCGCTCGACCTCTTCCGGCACATCGGCGGACGTCCCGAAGAAGACCATCCGCTGAAGGTCCGAGCAGTAGCCATCGGCGCGCACGCCGAAGTCGACGTGGAGGAGGTGGCCGTCCCGCACTCGATTCTCCGTCGCGCCTCCGTGACCAAGCCGCTTGTCGGGCCCGGCATCGACGGCCGGGTCGTGCGCCTCGGCCCACGCCGCCGTCACGCCGCAACTCGTCATCTCGTCGCGAAACCGGTGATAGATCGACCGTTCGGTCTCGCCGACCCTTGTCTGCAGGAGAACGCGCGCGAGGATCGACTCGGTGATCTCCACCGCACGGCGAATGCGCGCGATCTCCGCCGGAAGCTTCCTTCCGCGCAGCCGTGCGAGAAGGTTCTCGCTCGAGGTCAGCCTATTGCGGTACGGCGTCCCGGCCAGCCCCTTCTCGAGAACGTCCCGCATCCCCGCGGTCAACCCATCGGCCGCGGCGTCGGACGGACTGACGTTGATGGCAATGGTGCGCGGGTTCCGCCGCCGCAGTTCGCCAACGAGCGCCGCTTGGATGCCGCGGTCGTAGGGCACGACGCGATGGAACAGCCCGTCGGGAAGACCGTCGGCGTCGAATCGCCCGACGATCGCCGTCCGGAGTCCGTCACGACCGTAGAGGAGCGCGGCGGGCCACACGGCGCTCCCGCGGAAGGCGAGACTCAATGCAGGATCCGCCATCCCGTCCGTTTCCCGAACGAAGACGAGCCATAGATCGAGGTCCAGCTCGCCGAGAATCTGACAGGCCTGCTCTGCTTTGGCCAGCGCCAACTCGTCTCTCACGGCACCCCCCGCTGCTCCCCCTCCGGCCTTGCCACTGAACCTCTGGCCGCCGAGTCGCCACTCACCTATCATCAACAACGGCCATCGTAGCAAAAGGGGGTCACCGTGAAGTTCCTTCGTGGTGCGATTCGTGGGGGCGGAATCGGGGCGTTCTTCTTCTTCAGCTGGATCATCCAGCTCCTCTGGAACAGCATCCTGGTCGACCAGCTCGCGCTGGTCCCAACGAAAGTGACGTACTGGCAGGCCGCCGCGCTGTGGTTCCTGTCGATCATCTTCTTCGCTTGGGCGGGCATCGGCGCTTCGCCGACCATCCGGCACTGGTGGAAGTGGGAGTAGCGCGATCCCGTGACGTCACAGCCGCCGCAATCCAACGCTGCTGATCCTTGGGAGGAACTTCGGCGACTCACCGAGGAGCCGTTTGTCATCCTCGACACGGAGACGACGGGGCTCTTGGCGCCGGAAGTCGTGAGCATTGCTATCGTCGACGACGCCGGCCGGCCCCTCCTCCATGAGTGGGTGCGGCCGGCTAAGCCGATCGAGCCGGAGGCAACGCGGCTGACGGGCCTGTCGCTCGCCACCCTGGAGGGGAAGCCGAGCTTTCCTGAGATCGCGTCCGCCGTTGGCGGCGCTCTCCATGCGCGTCGCGTCGTGATCTACAACGCGGCCTACGACGTCGCCGTGCTCGACAACACGTACCGACGCTACGGTATCGAGGTGCCCGCATTCGAGCCGTGGTGTGCGATGGAGTGGTTCGCGCGCCTCAACGGGCAGTGGGATCCACAGCGAGGCTCGTTCGTCTGGCAGTCGCTCAACAAGGCCGCCGCCTACTTCGGAGTCCGCGTAGACTCGGCTCACGACGCGCTAGCAGACTGCATGACGACGTGGAGCATCCTGCGCGAGGCGTTCCGTCGCTCTGGACTCCGCGTCGACGGGATGGAGCGTCTCCTGTAGGCCCTGCGGGGCAATTCGCCGCAAGACCGCGAAACATCTACATTTCTCGAGACAGGATGGTGGTTGAGTGATGGACCAGCTTTTCCGACAGCCGAAGGGCGCGATGCTCGGCGGAGTCTGCGGAGGACTCGCGGAGTACTTCCGCATGGACGCGACGCTCGTGCGGATCGTCTTCCTCCTCTGCGGCGTGCTGACCGGCTTCGGGATCCTTGCCTACTTCGCCCTGTGGGTGATCCTGCCCATTGCCGGCCGGTCGGCCGCTCCGTCTCACGGCGAACGCATTGGGGAGGTCGCAGAGGCACTCACCGAGCGGGCAACGACGGTGGGAGAAGAGATCCAGGACGCGGCGCGCCGCCGCTTCGTTGTACCCGCCGTGGCGGTGACGCTGATCGCGTTCGGCGCGGTCCTGCTCTTGCACAACCTTGGCATCCGCTGGGCGTGGTGGGCCACTCCGGGCACTCTCTGGCCGGCATTGCCTATCCTCGTCGGCCTTGCGTTCCTCTGGAAATGGGTCCGGGGAGGTGAATCATCGTGAGGAGACCGTTCATCGAAGTCGTCGCGCCCCTCGTCGTCATGGCGGCGGGAGTTCTACTCCTTCTGAACACGCTCGACGTGGTCACCTGGGACATCTGGAACGACGTGGGCCGCTGGTGGCCGGCACTCATCATCCTGCTCGGGCTCGGCGTGCTCATCCAGAACGTCAGCAGGCGGAGCGGGCACAAGAACTAGAAGCTCGGGCGCGGCTTCCAGAATTCCCAGAACCTACGCCCGACGAGGTTTGCCCTCACGTTGCCGTCGCGCAGCGTCATCACGAGATCCATGACGTAGGCTCGGTTCGTCTTCACATTGACCACGCGGCACACGGCCGTCACGCGGCCCGACAGCTTGCCGCCATTCAGCGCCAGTTGGACGTTGCCCAAGTCGAAGCGCGCGTTGGTGACAGCGAGCACCACGTCGGCCGCCCGCTCGTCGCTCACGATCCGCAGATTGCGGTTCCCGAGAACCACTTCGAGTTCCGCCGCCACATCGACGGCAGGCGAAGCGGACTCCACACTTGTGCGAAGAGCCACCGTCTTGACCCCCGCGAACGGATCGGCGGGAGGCCACGCCAGGACGGCAGCCACCGCAACCACGACAAGACCCACACACAAGAGAACCCACGCTCTGCGATTCATTGCGCCCCCTGTCCGACTGCCCTCATCCGCTGCACTGCTTCTCCACGCGCCGCACATGGCCGCGGGCTATGTTTCATGTCGAGACTGCGCGCGCGGCGTCGTATGGTCACGGTCGACTATACTCGAGCGAGCGAAGGGAGGTCCACGGGTGTCTCTACGTTCTGCGTTGTTCCGGAGGCGGATTCTCTGGGGTCTCCTGATCCTCGTCGCGCTCGCCGGCGCGTTCTTCGCCTACGCTGCATCGTCCGGCTGGTTCGCGGAGGAAGATTCGATTCCCGTCGTCGAGTCGGCGCCTGCCTCGGAGCCCATGGCCACTGCGGAGCTTCCTGTCGCGGAACCGAGCGTGGCGTCGCCGACGCCGACGGCGATCCCTGTCGGGATCGGCAGCCACATCGGCGAGCGTGCCCCGGACTTCGCGCTGCGATCCTTGAACGGGGAGTCCGTTTCCCTGTCGCAATTTCGCGGTCGCGTCGTCATCCTCGACTT
>CAIOLV010000030.1 GCA_903859225.1 uncultured bacterium | reverse complement strand
TTGCCGCGGCGACGAGCCAGTCACCTTGAAGTGCAGTGGGGCCACAGACACGCTCTGTGGCCCCACTGTGCGCAAGGAGGACGCCATAACGGTGGCTCCCCATCTCTCTCCACCCGGAGGTCCCGCGCCAAGATAGAGAATCCCCCACACTCCCTGGAGCGGATAGGAGCACTATACAATACGATACACGAGAAAGCAAGAGACCAACGGAGTTGACCTCCTGACGGCGATTCGGAGAATGAGGCCATGGCCTCCGTGCTCGATCTCTTTGCGCCCCCGGTCGCGTGTTGGTTCCAGGCGACCTATGCTGCGCCGACGCCGCCCCAGGAGTTGGGGTGGCCCCGGATCGCCCGAGGGGAAAACACGCTCATCCTCGCTCCCACCGGGTCCGGAAAGACGCTGGCCGCTTTCCTCTACGCGATCAACGACCTTGTGACGGGGGGAGCAACCCGAGGAGCAGCGCACGGAGGCGTCCATGTGGTGTACGTCTCGCCGCTGCGCGCCCTGGCGGCCGACATCGAGCGCAATCTCGAGGCGCCGCTCGCAGGGATTCGAGCCTGCGCCGAGAAGATGGGTGCTCCGATCGCCGATATCCGCGTAGGGGTGAGGACGGGAGATACCTCGCCGGCGGAGCGCCAGCGCATGCTGCGTCGGCCGCCCGACTTGTTGATCACGACGCCTGAATCGCTTCATCTCCTTGTGACCGCGAGGCGGTCGCGCGAGATGCTGCAAGATGTTCGGTACGTCATCGTGGATGAGATCCACACCCTATGCGGAGAGAAGCGGGGGAGCTTCCTCGCGCTGCTTCTCGAGCGCCTCGAACAGCTGGTCGGACGCCCGCTCGTCCGCGTGGGACTGTCCGCCACACAGCGGCCCCTCGACCGCGTCGCGCGCTTCCTCGGCGGCGTCGACGCCGAGGGCGAGCCGCGGCCGATATCGATCGTCGACTGCGGAATGCGGAAGGACCTCGATCTCGCCGTGGTCTCTCCTGTGCCCGACATGCGCCTCCTGCCTCGCCCGGATGGGCAGGCGCCGTCGGCGTGGCCGGCGATCTACGCCCTACTGCTGGATCTCGCGAGGACGCACACGTCGACCCTCATCTTCGCCAACAACCGCCGAGCGGTGGAGCGGATCGCGGCGGAGATGAATCGTCTCGCCGGGCATCGGATGGTGCGCGCCCATCACGGGAGCGTGTCGAAGGAGTACCGGAAGGAGATCGAGGGCGACCTCAAAGCGGGGCGGCTGCCGGCGCTCGTGGCGACGGCGTCGCTCGAACTCGGGATTGACATGGGAGCGATTGACCTCGTCTGCCAGGTGGAGACTCCGACGTCGGTCGCGAGCGGGCTTCAGCGCGTCGGGCGGGCGGGCCACGTGTTCCACGGCAAGAGCGCCGGGCGAATGATCCCGAAGACGCGGAGCGATCTCCTACGAATGGCGGGCATGGCGCGGTCGATGTTGCGCGGCGAGATCTCGGAGGTTCACGTTCCGGCGAACCCGCTCGACGTGCTCGCTCAGCAGGTCGTAGCGATGGTGGCCGTCGAGGACTGGAACGCTGACGCTCTCTATCGTTGCGTCCGCCAGGCCGATCCGTTCCACCGGCTGCCGCGATCGAGCTTCGACGCGGTGCTCGACATGATGTCCGGCGGCTACCACTCCCCGGCGTTCCCCGGGCTGCGGGCGCGCCTACTGTGGGAACGGAGCACGGATCGACTCTCCGCCTTGCCCGGGGCGATGCATGCCGCGATCGCTGCCGGCGGGACGATCCCCGACACTGGGCAGTACGCCATGGTGCTCGACGACGGAAAGACGAGGCTCGGCGAGCTCGACGAGGAGTTCGTGTTCGAGCGGCGCATCGGCGACACCTTCGTCCTTGGCACCGGGCGATGGAAGATCGTCGACGTTCGGCATGACCGCGTCGTCGTGGCTCCGTCCGCGGCGGAGGAAGCACAGCTCCCCTTCTGGAAAGGCGAAGGCCTCGGCCACGATGCAGAGTTTGGCGAGCGACTGGGCGCGTTTGTCGCGGAATGCGTGCAGCATCGAGCCGCCGGCGACCTCATCTCGTGGCTCGAGAGCGAGTGTGCCCTCGACGCGGCCGCGGCACAGAACCTCTCCGACTTCCTCGGCGAGCAGGGCGGGAGCGCGGACTTGCCCGACGACCGCACGATCGTCGTCGACGCCTTTCCGAATGAGGCGGGCGACCTGCGAGTCGGGATGGTGTCGACGTTCGGCCGCTCGTTCCACGTTGCACTGTGGCTGGCGCTGCGCGCCGAGCTGCGTCGAGCTGGTCACGAGCCGCCGGAAGGCATCGTGTCGAATGAAGGAATCCTGCTGCGTCCCGGAGCGATTCGGTTGGAGGAGATCGAACGCGCGCTTGAGTCCCTCTGCGACGGCGACATCCGCGGCCGTCTCGTCGAGGAGTTGCGCGACTCGCCGTACTTCGCGCTACGGTTCCGCCGCAACGCGGGGCGGGCACTCCTGCTCCCGCGGTCGCGGCCGGGGAAGCGCGTTCCTCTCTGGCTGCAGCGCCTGCGGTCGCACGACCTCTTGACCTACGCGAGCGAGCATCCGCGGTTTCCGATCGTCGCGGAGACGTACCGCGAGATCCTTGACGACGCACTGCCGATCGCCGCGCTCGAAGGCTTCGCCGGGCGGCTCGCGGGTGGCGACGCGCGGTTCGCGGTCCGTAGGGGAAGCGGCCCTTCGCCGCTCACCGGCGCGCTTCTGCTCGACTTCGTGGGCAAGTACATGTATGAGGCCGACCAGCCCGCGGCGAGGACGACGCCCGTGGACGGCGATCTCCTCGGCGAGCTTCTCGAGGGATCTCCGTCTTCCGAGTTGGTGAGCGCGGACGCGGTCCGCACCATGGAGGAACGCCTGCAGGGGCTGTCCGCTTTCCACCGTGCGCGAACTGGAGCGGAGGCGATCGACCTCTTGCTGTGCATTGGCGACCTGACGGAGGAGGAGTTGCGCGCGCGCTGCGAGCCTGACGCGATCGGCGCCCTCGCGGACTTGGAGCGAGAAGGACGAATCCGAAGGATCCGCACGGCGCTTACGGGAGAAGAGCGGCTGGTTGCGGCGGACGACGCGACGGCGTACGACGGGGACGAGGAGGGCATCGAGAAGCTCCTGCTCCGGTACGTTGCGGCGCACGCGGGGCGTACGGATGCCGAGACTCGGGCAAAGTACCCGGGCGCCGGAATGGGCGGCGAGGCGCTACTCGGTGGCGGGCGCATCGTGCGTGCGGATCTCCCTGGTCGGCGCGGGGCTCTTCTCGACCGAGACGTGCTCCTGGGGCTGAGGCGGATGACGGTCTCGGCGCGACGGCGCGAGGCCGCGCCTGCGTCTCCGCATGCGCTCGCTGCGGCCATCCTGCGGCGCCAGCACGTCGTGGAGCCGCTCCGCGGCGCCGAGGGACTCCGCGAGGTGCTCGACCAGCTGGCGGGTTGGCTCGCGCCCGTCGCGGTGTGGCCGGAGATCCTCGCGGTGCGCCTCGAGAACCCGGAGCGCACCCGTCTCGACCCGCTCATCCGCGGCGGGCTCATCGAGTGGCGCGGGGCGCGCTTTGGCGGAACGCGTGTCCTCGGCTTCGCGCCGACAGGAGCGGAGGTCGACCTCTTGCCGCATCGTTCGGGCGATCCCGCGGGGATCGCGGCGCGCGCGGTCGAGTACCTCACGGCGAATGGGGCGTCCTTCCTGCATCAGATCGCGGGAGGGCTGGGCTCGCTGCCCGCCTCGGTCGACGAGGCGTTGTGGGAGTTGACGTGGAGTGGGTGGGTCACGAACGACTCGCTGATCGCCGCGTTGCGTTCCGGCCCGAGTCGCGGTGTGCCAACCCCGGGGATGGGGCGATGGTCGGTTGTCGGCGAGAGGCCCGCGGGCGATCGCGAGGAGTCGGTGAGCGCGGTCGTGCGCGTTCTCCTTTCTCGGTACGGATTCCTGTCGCGCGAGTTCGTCGACCGGGAACCGACCGGAGTCCGGTGGACCGAGGCGTACCCCATCCTCTCGCGGATGGAGTGGCGCGGCGAGGTGGACCGGGGTCTGTTCGTCTCCGGGCTCTCGGGGCCGCAGTTTGCTGTCGCCGACATGCGGAACGAGCTGCGGCGCGAACGCGCGGGGGGCGACAGGCTCCTCCTGCACGTGATGGACCCCGCGTTCCTCCTTGGCGATGTCGTTCCGGTGGACGGCGTTCCGCGGCGGGGTCCGGGCAACTACGTGATCGTGCGAGGAGGGCAACCGCTCATCGCCGTCGAGGCGCGGGCGACGAAGCTCGTTCCACTGGCGGACCTTGCAGCGGACGAACGGCGGGCCGCCTTGTTGCTTCTGCCGCAGCTCGTGCGCCGTGCTGGACAGCCTCCGCGGATTCGCGTCGAGACGTGGGGCGGGGCACCCGCCGCGACAAGCGAAGCTGCCTCGGATCTGGCGGCGGTTGGGTTCGTGCGCGATGATCAGACCATGGGTCTCTACCGGCGTTTTGGAGGCGCGGCGTGAACGAGGAATTCCTGTCGGAGGCCATGCCCGCGGCGCGCGACATTCTTGCCGCAGGGCCGATCTGCGACGCGTGCCTTGGGAGCGCGTTCGGCCGACTCGGCCACGGATGGTCGAACGAGGAGCGCGGTCGCGCGCTGAGGGTTGCACTGGCGATGGCCGGCGAGCAGGGAAACGCAGGGCGCTGCTGGGTCTGCCAAGACGTCTTCTCCGAGGCCGCAGCATGGGCGGAGCGGGCGCGCCAACGGGTCGAGGGAGTGGAGTTCTCGACGTACCTGTTCGCGGTGAAGCCCACGCTGCGTTGGCAGGAAGCAGAGGCCTTTTTCGTCGAGCGGTTTCGGCTCGCCCACGCGGAGCCGCAGAAGCACGCGTGGAATCGGACCGTCGGCAAGGCGTTCGAGACCCTCGTGGGTCACGGCACGGTGGATTTCAACGACCCTGACGTGAAGCTCACCGTCGACCTCGGCGCGGGAGTGGTCGAGCTCGCGATTGCGTCCGTGTTCCTCTACGGGCGCTACCGCAAGGTGTTGCGCGGAATCCCTCAGACGCACTGGCCCTGCCGGCGCTGCCGCGGGCGCGGGTGCGCAGTCTGCGGTGGGACGGGGAAGCAGTACCCGGAGTCGGTCGAGGAGCTACTGGCGGCACCGTTCGTCCGAGCGGCGGGAGCGTCCGCGGCGATCCTTCATGGCGCCGGGCGAGAGGACATCGACGCGCGAATGCTTGGCACGGGGCGGCCGTTCGTGCTGGAGCTGTGCGAGCCGCGGACAAGGACGATCGATATCGAGGCGCTGGGACGTGAGGCGAACGACGAAGCTCGCGGCAAGGTTGAGGTCGGCGCATTGCGCTGGGCTTCGCGAGGAATGGTCTCACACGTCAAGGAGACCGCAGCGGAGAAGACGTACCGCGCCATCGTCGAGTTCGGGGACGTCGTGTCGCCCGACGCGCTGTCGGCTGCGCTGCAGTCACTGGTCGGAGACATCGCTCAACGCACGCCGCGGCGGGTCGCTCACCGCAGGGCCGACCTCGTGCGGACGCGTCGGCTGCACTCGGCGTCCGGGGCGATGCGCGGCGAGCGTGAAGCGGAGATCGAGTTCCACACCGACGGAGGGCTCTACGTGAAGGAACTCGTCTCGGGCGACGAAGGGCGCACGGAACCCTGCCTCGCCGGCCGGCTGGGGCTGGAGGCTCGGGTCTCCGAACTCGATGTCCTCGGCATCGTGTCGGGTGAGTTCCCCGATGCGCATGCGCGCGCGATGGATTCGCGAAGTCGGGTGCCGTAAAGTGGCTGGGATGGGCATCAACGATGAGCAGGAGGACCTGGAGCATGAGGTAGAGAAGGGGGATCGAGGTCCATCGATCCTTCAGATCTACTACCGTGAGATCGCGCGCTTTCCCGTTCTGTCCCGCGAGGAGGAACAAGCATTGGCGCGCGAGATGGCTCGCGGAGTGGCGGGAGCCCGCGAACGTCTCATCGTCTCCAACCTGCGTCTCGTGGCTAAGATCGCGCAAGACTACGCTGACACCGGAATGCCCATGGCCGACATCATCCAAGAGGGCAATATGGGCCTGATCGAGGCGGTGGACCGATTCGACCCGGAGCGCGGCTTCCGTCTCAGCACCTACGCGACGTGGTGGGTTCGCCGCGGCATCCTCGCCGCCATCGGGACCTACACGCGGATGATTCGGATTCCCGACTACATGTTCCGTGCGGTGCGCCGCATGTCGGAGATCCGGTCGCTCGGCGAGGAAGAGTCGATCGACGAAGGCGCGGTGATGGACGCGACGGGGTTGTCGGCCGATCGTCTCCAGGGCGTCGAGAAACAGGTCAACGAGATCGTCTCTCTCGATCGTCCGGTCGGGGGCGAGGAGGATGAGCTGCTCGAGGAGCGCATGGCCGACGAGAGCGGCTTGTCTCCCGAGCACGAGGCGTTGCGGCTGCTCTTCCGTGAGGAGCTCGAGGCCCTGCTGAACGGCCTTCCGGCGCGACAGGCGCTGGCCGTTCGGCTGCACTACGGAATCGAGGACGGCTGCCCCTACAACCTCTCCGAGGTCGGACGAATCATGGAAGTGAGCCGCGAGCGCGCTCGTCAGCTGGTGAACGAGGGGATGGAGCACCTCACCGAACGGTGGGGCGTGCGTGCCCTCGACTACTACCGGTCGCTGCTCAGGAGCTAGCGCCGACGGGCGCGGAGCTGGCCGCACCCGGCCGCGATCTCCGCGCCGCGACTGTCGCGGACCGTCGTCGGGATGCCGGCCGTCGTGAGAATCTCAGCGAACGCGTGGACAGC
>CAIOLV010000029.1 GCA_903859225.1 uncultured bacterium | reverse complement strand
GGCGTCGAGGTGGCGCGGTTCCGCCGTAAGGTGGTTCCTGGAGACCAGCTGAGGCTGGAGGCGAAGCGCGTGCGATGCCGGCGCGGTCTCCTCCAGGCCGAGGTCACGGCGTCGGTCGACGGCGAGGTTGCTGCCTCCGCGACGCTGTCTCTCCTCGTCGCCCGCGAAGGCGAGCCACTTGCTCCTGAGAGCGAGGCCCAAGCTCCTTGATCGAGTGCGTCGCGAATGTGAGCGAGGGATGTGACGCGGCGGCCATCGCGGGAATGGCCGCCGCGGTCCGTTTGGCGGGTGCTCGCCTGCTCGACATCCACTCCGATGGCGATCACAACCGATCGGTCTTCACGTTCGTCGGGACGGTGCTGGAGGTCGAGGGCGCCGCGGTGCGACTCGCGTGCGAGGCCGTGGGCCGAATCGATCTGCGCCGACACCGCGGCGTCCACCCGCGCATCGGGGCGCTGGACGTGGTCCCTTTCGTGCCGCTCGACGGCTCCTCCATGAGCGAATGCGTGAACGTCGCGCGGCGTGTCGGCGCAGCGATTACAGAGGAGACGGGAGTTCCCGTGTTCCTCTACGGTCGAGCCGCGACGAACCCCGCCCGTTCGACGCTCGCGGCGCTGCGGCGGGGCGGCCTTGACGCGCTGCGAGTGCGCATCGGACACGTGGGATGGGTTCCGGACTTCGGCCCACCAGAACTCCACCCTACGGCGGGAGCCACCGCCGTCGGCGCTCGCCCGCTGCTCGTCGCCTACAATGTCTGTCTGGAGTCGACGGACCTCGACGTGGGGCGGCGGATCGCCTTCGCAGCCCGGGAGGCGAACGGGGGCCCGCGAGGCGCGCAGGCGCTCGCATTTCTCCTCGAAGGGAAAGGGTGCGTGCAGGTCTCGATGAATCTGACCGACGTCGAGGAAACCTCCGTGCTGGGAGCGTTCCGACGCGTATCCGATCTCGCGGCCTCGCACGGCGTGCGAGTCGCGTCGAGCGAGATCGTGGGCCTCGCGCCGCGCCACGCGCTGGCTGGGGTGACAGCGAAGTACCTCCGACTGACGGGACGCCTTGAGGATCACATCCTCGAAGAGCAGCTGGTGAACGGATGACCTTCCGCCTTCTCGGAAATGATGTGGAGCGGCTGCTCATCGTGGGATACGGATTGACCGGGCGAGCTGCCGCCGCGTTCTGCCTTCGCCAGGGGCTTCGCTTCTCAGTCAGCGACGCCGGCATTCTCTCCACATCCGACGAGGCATGGCTCCGCACTCACGCGGAAGCCTTCGAGATCGGGGGGCACACCGAGCGCTTACTGGATGGGGCGGACGTGGTGATTGCGAGCCCCGGTGTTCCTTTCGGTCTCCGGCTGTTCGCTGCGGCCGCCGAGAGGGAGATTCCCGTCGTATCGGAACTCGACGTGGCTGGAGAGGCCGCTGACGGGCGGCGGATCGTGGCGGTTAGCGGGACGAACGGCAAGAGCACGACGGTCAGTCTCATCGGTGACCTCCTGGAGGGAGCCGGCGTCCGGGCGGTCGTGGCCGGGAACATCGGGCTGCCGTTCCTTGAGATCGCGGACCGCGCCAGCGATTGGGACGTTGCCGTCCTCGAAGTGTCGAGCTTCCAGCTCGAACAGAGCGTCCTCTTCCACCCACATGTCGCCGTACTCCTCAACCTCACGCCGAACCACATCGAGCGGCACGGCTCGATGGCGGCGTACGCGGCAGCCAAGCTGCGGCTCTTCGCGCATCAGACCTCGTCCGATGTTGCGATTCTCCCCGCTCATCTTGCTGCGGCCGTGGATCACGGACGCGGGCGAGTCGTGCTCTATGACCAGCCGTTTCCGCCGCTTCCTCGCGGCAGCGAGCAGATCGGCGAGGTGCGGCGGCTTGACCTCGCCGCGGCGGTCGCCGCATGCCGCGAGATTGTGCCCGGCTTCGATGCGACCGGTCGCACCGTGCAGGAACTTGCTCGTGCCCTCTATCTTCCGTTCCGGCAGGAGACGGTCGGAATGATCGGAGGCGTACGCGTCGTCAACGACTCCAAGGCGACGAGTCCCGCTGCGACGATGGCCGCTCTCCGATCGACGCGCGAGCCGGCGGTCCTTCTCCTCGGGGGGCGCTCGAAGCGCGGCGGCTACGACGAACTTGCCGCTTTCCTGTCCGCCTTCCCGCCGCGCGGCGTCGTGGTGTTCGGCGAGGCTCGGGCGGAGATCGCAGGGCACTTGGCCTGCGCCGCGGTCGGTCACTCCGTTGTCGAAGACCTGGAGTCCGCCGTGACGACCGGGCTCGCGCTCGCGGCGCCCGGGGACGCGTTGCTCTTGTCCCCCGCCTGTTCGAGTTTCGACGCGTTCAGGAGCTACGAAGAGCGCGGCGAGGCGTTCAACTTCATCGTCCGACAACTGCCGGGCTTCCTCGCAGTGAGTGTCGCGGACACCTAGCCTGCCGCCGCCGGACATCCGTCCTGTTCTCACCGAACCAACCGTCGTTCGCTGGAGGTCCCCGTTCCTTCGTTCGCTTGGACAGATGACGTACGCATGACAAGGCGCTCAATGCTTCCGCGTGGAAGTGCCCGCCAGCGTACAAGCGAAGGAGAGTGGCTGTGACCGGACGCGCCGATCGGGCGACGATGCTGACGACGTCCATTCTCGTGCTCTTGGGGCTCATCGCCCTCTACAGCGCGAGTGCGCCGTTTTCCCTTCGCCACTACGGGAACGATCTGTACATGCTGGTGCGCCAGCTCGCGGCGGCCGCCGTAGGCCTCGTCGGTCTCTTCGTCTTCGCACGCCTCGACTACCACGTGCTCCTGCGCACGAACGGGGTCCTTCTGCTCGGGTCGATCGGACTCAGCCTCGTCACGCTGCTGCCACTTCCGATCTGCACGGGCGGCTGTTGGCTGTCGTTCGGCGTCTTTGACCTTCAGCCCACGGAGTTCGTGAAGCTGGCACTCATCCTGTATCTCGCTTCGTCCGTCGCGCGGCGAAAGGATCGGATGAGCACGTTCACTGAGGGGATCCTCCCCTACGTGCTGATCCTCGGCGTGTTGGGTGCGATCACCCTCAGCCAGCCGGATCTCGGGATGCTCGTGATCTTCGCGGGAATCACAGCACTGATGCTCTTCCTCGGGGGAGCAAAGCGGCGACACCTCGCGTTCCTCGGGGCCGGAGCCATTCCCCTCGTCTACGTGGCAATCCGCATCGCGCCGTATCGATTTGCGCGACTCCTCTCGTTCCTGGATCCACAGGCGTACAGCACATCGTCCGGCTACCAGGTGCTGCAGTCGATGATGGCGATGGGCGCGGGGGGGCTGTTCGGGAGAGGTCTCGGCGCGTCGCGCGCGAAGCTCTTCTACCTCCCGCAGGCGCACAACGACTTCATCTTGTCGGTTGTGGGAGAGGAGGCCGGACTGCTCGGTGTCCTCTGCGTCCTGGCGCTGCTCGGATTCCTCGTTTGGCGGGCGTTCGTCGTCGCGGAGAGCGCGGCGGACGAGGAGGGGCGCCTCGTTGCGTACGGGATCGGGTGTTGTCTCGGATTGCAGGCCATCGTCAACGCGGGGGTGACGCTCGGGATCCTCCCGGTGACGGGGCTGACCCTTCCCTTCTTCAGCGGCGGAGGGTCTTCGATTCTCGTCACGCTGGCGATGGTCGGCGTGCTGCTAAACGTTTCCAGACAAGGCGGGCGACGATGAGAGTGATGATGGCGGGAGGAGGCACGGGCGGGCACGTCTACCCTGCGGTGGCGATCCTTGACGAACTCCGGCGCGCGGACCCGACGGTAGAGGTTGTCTACGTCGGCACGCGGCGCGGGATTGAGTCACGCGTCCTCCGGACCCGTCCGTGGGTTCGATTCCTGCCGATCCACGCCAGGGGGCGACGGCCCGGGACACGATTCGATCGCCTGCGGGTTGCGTTCTGGCTCGCCGTGGGCCTTGTCGAGACCGCGATGGCCCTCCTGCGATTCCGCCCCCACGTCGTGGTTGGCGTCGGCGGCTACAGCTCGTTCCCCCCGGTCCTGCTCGGCGCGCTCGCGGGGTTCGTGCTACCGATTCGGACGGTCATCCATGAGCAGAACGCGGTGGCCGGCCTCGCCAACCGTTGGTTGTCGAGGTTCGTCGATCTTGTGCTCATCTCGTATCCCACGTCGCGCGAGCAGTTCCCTCGCGCGCGTCGCGTCGTGACCACCGGCAATCCGATTCGGGACGAGTTCCTGCGCCAGGAACGTGCAGAGGCGGGCTATCGCATGTTCGGGCTCGATCCGCGGAAACGCACAGTGCTCGTGTTCGGCGGATCGAACGGCTCGTCGGACCTCACTGAGGAGGTTCTATCCGGCACACGCGAGCTTTCGCGCCGCCAGGAAGTCCAGGTTCTCCTTGTGACCGGAAGCGAGGCCGCGGCCGAGGAAGCGCGGCGACGCCTTGCGAAGGACGGCATCGTCAACGCGGTCGTTGTGCCGTACATCGAACAAATGGCGGTCGCGTTTGCGATTGCGGACCTGATCGTGTCGCGTGCCGGCGCCACGACGCTTGCCGAGATCACGGGCTGCGGCAAGCCTGCGATCCTTGTGCCATGGCGCGGTGCGACAGATGACCATCAGCTGGAGAACGCGCGCGTCCTAGAACGTGAGGAGGCCTGTCGCCTAGCGAGTGACGAGATCATGGTACGACATGAGTTGGTGAGGCTTGTCCTCGACGTCGTGCGCGATGAAGCGGCGCTGGCAAGGCTCGGGAGGAACGCCCATCGAATGGGCCAAAGGCAGGCGGGGCCGTTGATTCGTAGTGAGATACAGGGGCTGGTGAGGGGGGCTGGAGCGTAATGGCACTCGGACAACGGTACCACCTCGTGGGCATCGGCGGATCGGGCATGAGCGGGTTGGCGTCGATCCTTTTCGCCCAGGGGCGAGAGATCTCCGGCTCAGACCTCAAGTGGAGCCCCGAGGCGGAGCGGCTGAGCGGTCTCGGCGTTCCGGTGCGCGTGGGCCACGACGGAGGATGCATCTCGCCCGATCTTGACGGCGTCATCATCTCTTCTGCGATTTCGTCCGACAACGCGGAGGTCGTCGCGGCTCGAGAGAAGCACATTCCCGTGGTGCGGCGACTCCACGCTGTGGCTTCGCTGCTCGAGGAGTATTCGAGCATCGGGGTGGTCGGAAGCCACGGGAAGAGCACGACGACAGCCATGATCGCGACGCTGCTCCGAGCGTTGGGGTTCTCACCGAGCTACCTCATCGGCGCCTACTGCCCCAATCTGGGCGGGAACGCGCACCTCGGCGGGGGGGAGTGGTTCGTCGCGGAGGTCGACGAGAGCGACGGCCTGTTCACGGAGATCCGTCCGACGATCGCGGTTCTCACGAACATCGGGAGAGACCACCTGCAGACGTACCGCAGTGAAGAGGCCATTCGCCAAGCGTTCCGGCAGTACGTCCTGCAGGCCGGGCGCGCCGTGTTGTCGATTGACGACGTTCACGTGCGAGCCGTTGCAGCAGACGTACCGGATGCGATCACGGTCGGGCTGTCCGCTGACGCCGACTTGCGTGCCCGGGACGTTCGGCACGAGAGGTTCCGAACGTCCTTTGAGCTTTCCTACCGCGGTGAGAGTCTGGGGCGCCGATCGATCACCGCTCCGGGGACTCACAACGTGCTGAACGCCCTGTGTGCACTGGGCGCCGCCGTGGCCGCCGGGGCTGATCCGGCGGCAGCAGCGGACGCCCTCGTCGCGATCTCGCTCCCGCATCGACGGTTCGAAGTGCTCGAGGAGAACGGCGTGACCGTCGTCGACGACTTCGCGCATACGCCAGAGGAGGTCGAGGCGACCCTGCGGGCGATCCGCGAAGGATGGAGTGGGCGACGGATCGTCGCTGTCTTCCAGCCCCATCGGTACACGCGGACGCTGAGCATGGGACGGGACTTTGGGCGGGCCTTCTCAGGAGCGGACGTCGTCATTGTGACCAACATCTACTCCGCCTGCGAACGGGCCGTGCCCGGCGTCTCCGCCGCGGGCATCGTCGATGCCGTTCTCGAAACGACGGACTCGTTGGTCTACTTCATTCCCGACAAGGACGAGGTCGTCGCTCATCTCAAGGCGCTCATCCGACCGGGGGACTTCATCATCAGTGTCGGCGCGGGGGACATCTGGACCGTGACGGAGGAGCTCGCCAACTTTCTGAAGGAAGGGAGCTTCTGCATCGCATGAACGCCGCGGCCGTGGTCGCAACGTCGAAAGAGTGGGGCAACGACTGCCGGCGGGGTGAGTTCCTGGCGCACCACACGACGTTCCGCGTCGGGGGACGCGCGGACATCTTCCACACCCCCCACACGATCGGGGGACTGATCGGAGCGGTCGAGCTGTGTCGCAGCCTCGGCCTTCGCTACGTCGTCGTCGGAGGCGGATCCAACATCCTGTTCTCCGACCGTGGCTTCCGCGGGGTCGTCATCTCGACTGCGGCGATCCGTGGAATCGCGGATTGCTCGCAGGGGATCGAAGTGAGCGCCGGTGAACCGCTCGGGCACCTGATCGCGCATGCGGAAGAGCGAGGCGCGCGGTCGCTCAGCTTCCTGGCAGGGATTCCCGGTACGGCCGGCGGAGCGGTTGCCATGAATGCCGGGATCCGCGATCGATCGATCGGCGACATGGTTCGCAACGTGCGCGTCCTCGATCCTGCCGGCCGCGTTCGCGAACTACGCTCCCACGAATGTGGCTTCGAGTACCGCGGGAGTGCAGTCCGCAAGGATGGACTCGTCGTGCTGAGCGCGACGCTCAGCCTGGACGGTCCGTCGTTCGACCGGCGTGAGATCATCGAACGCAAGCAAATGACCCAACCCTTGTCGTTTCCCAGCGCTGGCTGCGTGTTCAGGAATCCGGCCGGAAGATCTGCGGGAGAGCTGATCGATCGGAGTGGATTGAAAGGCACGACTGTCGGAAACGCGCAAGTTTCAGAGAAACACGCCAACTTCATAGTGAACCTGGGGGGGGCGACGAGCGCGGAGATCTGCAAGCTAATTGACATTGTGCGTCAAAAGGTGTATAACACGTTCCACGTTGGGCTTGATCTAGAGATAGAGGTCATCGACGGGTGAAGGAGGGGAAGAGCAGACTCAACACTGCTTTTTGGCTACTCGGCCTGGGGGGGGTCCTTATCACTGTTGCCATCATCGCCCTATACACACCATGGTTGCCCATCTTTGACTTGCGAGAAGTCGGCGTCTCTGGAAACCACGAGGCGTCTGCACTTGATATAGCTCGCGCGGCCAACCTTCGAGGCGGTGTGGGCCTCCTCAGCGTATCCCCCTCTTCCACGGAAAGGCGTGTTTCCGCGCTGCCCTGGATCGAGGAGGTCCGGGTGCGCCGTTCCTTTCCGCATGGAGTGACGATTGAAGTCGTCGAACGATCCCCGGTTGCGAGAATCCTGCAAGGCGGCAGCAAGTGCGCTCTCATCGGAGAGGGCGGTGTAGTGGTTGCTGCAACGTGCACGGGGCGTGACAGCGTTCCGCTGCTCAAGGGCGCAGCGCTCTCGAAGGCCGAGCCGGGTGGCCGTCTTGTCGATGCAGCCGTTGCGGGACTGATGGACGCCCTACAGGCGGCGTCCATCGCGGGACTCACCGTGCGCGAAGTCGACGTCAGCAAGCGGCAATCGGTAGAAGTGGTCACGACGGCCGACGCCCGCATTCGACTTGGAACGCTCAGTGAGGCCGCGGCCAAGATCCGCTATCTTGAAGCGCTATGTCGCACGGTGAAGGCCGAGCAGTATGAGCTGATCGATCTTCGATTTGGGGGGGAGGCGACGCTTGTGCCTCGGGTAAGGCGGTGAAGAGATGAGGAAAGAGAAGGTGGTCGTCGGTCTTGACGTGGGAACCACGAAGGTGGTCGCGATCGTGGGGAACATCGCCAACGGCACGATCGAAGTCATTGGGATGGGCAAGGCGGAGTCGCACGGCCTCGAGAAGGGGGTGGTGGTCGACATCGGGCGAACGATCACGTCCATCCGCAAGGCGGTCGAAGAAGCCGAGAACATGGCCGACGTGAAGATCGAGTCGGTGTACGTCGGGATCGCCGGGAAGCACATCACGTCGATCAACAACAGCGGGACCGTCTCGATCAATCGGCCGGATCGCATCATCACGGAAGAGGACGTTCGGCGCGTCGTCGACACGGCGCAGGCGATCCAGATCCCGCCGGAGAGCGAGATGATCCACATCATCCCGCGGCAGTACATCGTCGACGGGCAGGATGGAATCACGGACCCCGTCGGGATGACGGGCACCCGCCTCGAGGTCGACGTCCACATCGTGACCGGCGCCATCACCGCGGTGCACAACTTGGTGCGTTGCGTAGAGAGCCTGGGGATCGGAATCCGGCAGATCGTGCTCGAGCCGATCGCGTCGTCGCTCGCGGTGCTCAGCTCGGCGGAAAAGGAGCTGGGCGTCGTCCTCATGGATATCGGCGGCGGGACGACGGACATCAGCGTGTTCCGCGGCGGCGACATCTGGTTCTCGAAGGTCATTCCGATCGCCGGTGAGCACATCACGAACGACATCACCGTGGGTCTGCAGACGCCGATTGAAGAAGCGGAGCTGGTGAAGAAGCAGCACGGCACGGCGCTTGTAGACAGTGTGGGCGAGGACGAGAAGATCGAGGTCGCCACCATCGGCGGCGACGAGAAGAAGACCGTCTCCAAGAAGAAGCTGGCGAAAATCATCGAGCCGCGCGTCGAGGAGCTCCTGGACCTTGCGATGCAGGAAGTCGAGGACGCGGGGTACCGCGATTTGATCCCGGCGGGACTGGTTTTGACCGGAGGGACGTCGCTGTTGAGCGGCATCACCGAGTTCGCCGCGCAGCGGTACGATCTCCCGGTTCGACGCGGCAAGATTCCGCAGGGCATTCACGGATTGCGCGACATCGTGGAGTCGCCGATCTACGCCACATCGATCGGACTGCTCCGGTATGCGGTGGAAACCAAGGACTTCAAAAAGCCCGAGTACTACGATCGGAAACGGTCGGCGTCGTCCGGAGCGGGGATCACCCGCAAGCTGATGGCCTGGCTGAACAGGTTCTTCCGAGGGTAGGTCATGGCTGAGCAGACCAGCTTCTCTCCACCGGCACGGTTGATGGTCGTCGGGGTAGGCGGCGGCGGCGGGAACGTCGTTGACCGCATGTTCGATACCCGCGTCCAAGGCGTCGACCTGGTCGTCGTCAATACCGACGCGCAGGTGCTGGAAGTCGTCCGCGCGCATCAGACGCTCCAGATCGGGCGGAAGCTCACGCATGGGCTCGGCGCCGGCGGGAATCCCGAAGTGGGCAAGCTCGCCGCCGAGGAGAGCCGAGAAGAGATCGTCGATCTCTTGCACGGCGTGGACATGGTGTTCATCACCGCGGGGATGGGAGGCGGCACCGGCACAGGGGCCGCGCCTGTGATCGCCGGAATCGCCCGCGAGTCGGGGATCCTCACGACGGCGATCGTCACGCGACCGTTTGGGTTCGAAGGGATCGCCAGATCGCAGAAGGCCGAAGAGGGCATCGCCCGCCTGTCGCAGAACGTCGACGCCCTCATCTGCATCTCCAACGACAAGCTGTTGAAGGTTGCGTCTGCGGACACCCCGATCACCAAGGCGTTCGAGATGGCCGACGAGGTGTTGCGGAAGGGAGTGGAGGGCATCTCCGACCTGATCACCGTGCCTGGGATGATCAACCTTGACTTCGCCGACGTAGAGAGCGTGATGCGCGACGCGGGGACCGCGATGATGGGGATCGGTGAAGGTCAGGGCGAGGGGAAGACGAAGGAAGCGGCCCGGAACGCGATCTCCTCGCCGCTCCTCGATGGCTCCATCCACGGCGCGAGAAAGGTGATCATGAACATCACCGGCGGCGCCGATCTGACGCTCGAGGAAGTCACGCAAGCGGCGTCGCTCATCCGTGAAGCTGTGTCCGACCGCGCCGACATCATCTTCGGGACCGCCATCCGAGAGGGGATGGAGAAAGTGCGCCTCACCGTGATCGCCACCGGCTTTGCTGTGGCCTTTGAAGGCGAGGAAGAGGAAGGCGCGCCGATATCCCACGAGACGATGCTTTCGAAGATGGAAGAAGAAAGCCGTGTGGGTGCCGATGATTTCGACATCCCGACGTACCTCCGCCGCACGCGAAAAACGAAGGAAGAAGAGCCCCGTCCCCCCTGGGGTGAGAAGCCGCGGGCAGAGCCACGGCGCGAGCGTGACAAGGACCGCCACAAGCGATAGCATCAAGCAGGTGCTGCGACAGCGGCTCCGACGAGAAGGCCCCTCGATGACGCGAGGGGTCTTCTTCATTTGTTGGTGCCAGAGGAGGGGGTCGAACCCACACGTCCCTCGCGGGACACGGGATTTTGAGTCCCGCGCGTCTGCCAATTCCGCCACTCTGGCTCCGCCTGCACCAATCGTAGACCCTGTGGTTCGGTTCGTCAACGGTTCCGTCGAGATCCCAGGCGGCGAGCGGCCAGCGTACGGTGATCGGGCAAGTCGACTATTCCGAGTCGCTCGCGCTCTCCGGGGACCTCGGGTCGTGCTGCGGCGTGCCGGGCGCGTGGAGTGCCGTAACCTACTTCCGCACGGGGTCATCGCAGCTCTTCGATTGGGGAATGACCGTGCTGAAGGCGGACGTCGGCGTCTCCGAGCACTTCAGCGTGCGGTTCGATCTTGCCGTCCGCTCCGGCGAGCTCGGCGACCCCGTGTCGGAATTCACGATCGGGTGGACGGCCCGCTGGTAGTCGAAGCGACAGCGAAGGTCTCTGCCTGCGCGTGACGGCCGGACGGCGGACGAACCCGGTGTTGCAGCGGACGCCGAGTGTCTCTCCCAACCTAGCTACGAAGCGCCTTCCCGTCTCGTGCTTAGGGAGCCAAAGCGGCCACCGCGTGATGGAGAGCGGTTGGCACATCAGCTCCCAAGGTGAAGGCGCGGACGCGGCGGCCGCGATCGGCCAGAGCTCGCGCGTCGCCCACGGCCTGCGCGCGGATCAAGAGCCCGAATCCCAAAGGACGCTCCCCGTCGTCCGGAACGGCAACATCGTCGGTCGGGTCGTCGATGAGCTCCACGAACAGCCCGCGCCCCGAGTCCCCTTTGTGGAGCTGTCCGGTGGAATGGAGATAGCGGGGGCCGTAGCCGAGCGTCGTCGCGCAGTGTGTCCGATCCCGGAGCGCCCGGCGCAGAGAGCGTAGCAGCTCGGAGGTCTCCGGCCACGTGTCGAGGTACGCGAGGAGCGCGATGTAGTCGCTAGGCCCTGCCTGGTCGACGAACGCTCTGAGCGCGCCGGGACACAGGGGCACGGAGGGCGCCGCCGGGCGCTCGCCGGAGTCACGATACGCCGCGAGGATCTGTCGCGTCGCCTCTTTCGAGGATTCCACATCGGGCTGATCGAACGGGTTCACTGTCAGCAGATGCCCAAGAAGCGCCGTGGCGAGTTCCCACAGGAAGAACTGCCCGCCCAGCGCTTCGGCTCCGGAGAACTCCACCGAGATGGCGGGTTCCGGCGTTGCGGTGTCAGAGCCCAGACGGACGAAGACGCGATCGACCCCGTAGACTTCAGGCGGACCGAGAGGTTCTCCGACCACGGGGACGAGGCCCGTGCCCCGCTTTCCGCTGCTCTCAGCGATCAGCTGCTCGACCCAATCGCCGAAGCCTGCGAGAGGCTGCGGGACGACGAACGTCGCCTTGTCTCGCCCACCGTCGATGTGCGCGGCCAACAGCGCCGCAAGGAGTGCGGCCGGGTTGCGATCGACGGGAACGGAAGGGGCGCAGCGGCCGGCCATGGCGCGGGCGTCGTCCAGGAGTCCGTCGAGGTCGAGTCCAAGAAGGGCGGCCGGGACGAGGCCCACGAGCGACAGCGCGGAGTACCGGCCGCCGATCGTGGGATCGTTCAGGAAGACGCGCCGGAAGCCGACGTCGTGGGCCAGCCGAACAAGCGGGCTCCCGGGATCGGTGATCGCGGCGAACCGCGCTCCGGCTCCATCCTTTCCCAGGGCGTCGGCCGCTCGCCGGTGGAAGGTCCGAAAGAGCGCCAGCGTCTCGGGCGTCGTGCCCGACTTCGTCGAGACGATGTAGAACGTGCGTGCAGGATCTAGGGCGTCGATCGCACGCCGCACCGCGCTGGG
>CAIOLV010000028.1 GCA_903859225.1 uncultured bacterium | reverse complement strand
CTCCGGACGCGGCCTGGCAACGCTTCGAGCCGCCGGGATCGACGTCGAGGTCGGACGCCTGCGAGACGTTGCCATCCGCCAGAACGAGATCTTCCTCAAGTACGTCCAGACCGGGGTCCCGTTCGTCCACCTGAAACTCGCGACGAGTCTCGACGGCCGCATTGCGACGCGCGCGGGAGACGCGCGGTGGATCAGCGGCCAACCAGCCCAGGTCCTCGTCCATCGCTGGCGGCGCCGCCACGCGGCGGTTCTCGTCGGCATCGGGACCGTCCTCGCCGATGATCCTCAGCTCACGGTGCGGCACGTCGTCGGCCGCCAGCCAGTGCCGATCGTGCTCGACGCGCGCGGCCGCCTTCCGCTGACGGCCCGCCTGCTTGCCGGCGATCGGCGCCCGATCGTCGCCGCAGCTCGGGTGGACCCGCCCCGCCGGGTTGAGCTCGAATCGGCCGGCTGTCGCGTGTGGGAGCTTCCTTCCGAAGGCGGCGGCGTGGACCTCACGAGCCTGCTGACGCAGCTCGGCGGAGCGGGCATCGACTCCGTCCTCGTCGAGGGCGGCGGCGAGACCGCGGCGTCCCTTCTCGCAGCGCGGCTCGTGGACCGAGTCTCGTTCATCATCGCTCCGATCGTTATCGGCGGCCGCGACGCCGTGCCCGCCGTCGGCGGCGCCGGCATCGACCGCCTCGCCGAGGCGGTCGCCCTCGGCGACGTCACCTCGGAGTGGGTCGGCTCGGACCTGGTCTATTCCGGGCTCGTCCGCCGCGGCGTCGAACCGTGGCTCCCACGGACGTAGCCGTTCGCGATGAACCACGCGACCGCGTCCGCGAGCGCAGTCGAGACCGCGGTCTGCGGCAGGCCGAGATCGCGAATCGCTTTCGCCGGGCTGTAGAACATCGCGTGGCGCGACATTCGGACCGTGTCTCGCGTGAGACGCGGCTCACGCCCGCCGATCCTGCACAGCCATTCGTTCACTCCGGCCAGGGCCGCGATCGGGGCGTACGGCACTCGCACGCGCGGTGCGCGCCGCCCGCTCGCTGCAGCAAGTTGCTCAAGGAATTCGCGCATCGTCAGGTTCTCGCCCCCGAGGATGTAGCGCTCGCCGGAGCGTCCCTTCTCGGCCGCTAGCGCGTGCCCGGCAGCAACGTCTCGGACGTCGACTACGTTCATCCCCGTATCGACGTAGGCCGGCATGCGGCCGTTCAGGAAGTCGACGACGACGCGGCCCGTCGGCGTCGGTTTGACGTCGCCCGGGCCGACAGGGAAGGACGGATTGACGACCACGACGCGTTGCCCGCGGCCTGCGGCCTCCAAGGCCACTTGTTCCGCGTGGTACTTGCTCCGCTTGTAGGCGCCGATGATGTGCCCCGAATCGACGGGCGTTGTTTCGTCGGCGGCCGCGCCGTCCGGCAGAGTGCCGAGCGCAGCGACCGAGCTCGTGTGCACGATGGTCTCGACTCGAGCGCGCTCCGCTGCAGCAAGCACGTTGCGTGTTCCCTCGACGTTGATCTCCACAAGCAGCGGCTCGGGCGCCCAGAAGGAGTAAAGCGCGGCAACGTGAAAGACGCGTCGGCATCCGGGAACGGCCCGATCGAGTGACCGCGCGTCCCGCACGTCGCCGACCGCGATCTCGACGGGCAGTCCCACGAGATTGCGTCGGTCCGCGTCGGCGCGGACGAGGACGCGAACGTCGTCACCGCGCTCGATGAGAGCCCGCGCTACGTTCGAGCCAATGAACCCCGTCGCCCCGGTGACCAGCGATCGCATCGCGCTTTCCTCTCAGAAGACAAACGCGGCAGACACATCGTCCGCCGCACCACGTTCCGTGACCCACCGACCCGTCGCCGGTGGGCGCTGTGGGCGCAGCAGGGCTCGAACCTGCGGCCTCTCGGATGTGACCCGAACGCTCTCCCAGCTGAGCTATGCGCCCGCAACAGCGTCTGCATTCTATCGACGTCCGCCTGCCCCATCAAGCGCCGCGCCGCATCCCCTCCGGAATGTGCGACGACTCTTGTTCGAGAGGGAGTGACTCGCTGGCCGCTCGGCGCAACGTCGACCGGCCGCGCCACGAGTCTCAACCAGAAGAGAAGAGACTCGCTAGCCGCTCGGCGCTCTGCGCCGAGCGGCCATCAAGCCTCGAACTTCGCGTTCTCCAGCATGTCCGACAGGCTCTCTCCCCGACGCTTCCGCGTGATCTCTATGAGCCCCAGCCCCGTCATGTCGACGAAGTCGGCGGAAACTCGATCCTTCTTCAATTCCTCCTGCACCTTCTCGATCACTTCTTGGACGTGCGCCGGATCCTCCATGTCGACGAAATCGACGACGATGATCCCGCTGATCTGCCGCAGCCGCAGCTGTCGCGCGATCTCCGTCGCTGCCTCGAGGTTCGTGTTGAGGATCGCCGCCGCCTGGTTACGATGACGCACGTCGCCGCCCGTGTTGACGTCGATCGCGATCAACGCTTCCGTCTCGTCGATGATGACCGATCCCCCGCCCGCGAGTGGCACGCGGCGTGCAAGGCTGTCCTGGATCTGCCGCTCCACGTCGTACTTAGCGAACAGCGCCTCGGGGCCCTTGTGAAGCCGCACCCTCTCTTTGTGCTCCGCCATCTGCATGTAGTCGAGGAACGACTCGATCTTGTCGTAGAAGAACGGCGAGTCGACGACCACTTCCGCGATATCCGGTCCCATCCAATCGCGCAACACGGTCTGGACGAGGCCCATAGCCTTGTACACGAGCCGGGGCGTCGCCGCTGTCTTCGCTGCCGCGAGCACGCGCTCCCAGCTTTCGACGAGCAGGCGGTAGTCGCGCTCGAGTTCGTCGTCTTTGGCCCACTGCGCCGCGGTTCGAGCGATCATTCCTTCCCCGGGCTTCTTCAGCGTCCGCGCCAGTCGCCGGATTCGCCTCTGGTCGCGCACGGACTCGACGCGCCGCGATACCCCAAGCCGGTCCTCCGTCGGCAGGTAGACCCAGAACCGCCCGGGAATACTGACTTTCGTCGTGCCCTGGGGATTCTTCGTCCCGATTCCGTCCCGGCGAACCTGAAGGGTGATCATCTGCCCCTGGTGGAGAATCTTGCCGATCGGGATCCGGGCCTGCCATGGCTTGAACCCCTTCTCCTCGAGCATCCCGTCGTTCAGCTCGTTCAGAGAGAGGAAGAGGCTCTTCCGTTCCCCGACATCGACGAACGCAGATCCCATACCGGGGACCACGTCCTCAATCCGGCCGCGATAGATGTTCCCCACCAGCTTCTCTCGCGACGGATGGCCGTAGTAGATCTCCATCAGCCGACCGCCCTCGAGAAGCGCAACGCGCGTTCGCTTGTCCCCGTCCTCGGTTGTGTCGACGGAGATCAGAATTCTCTTGTCGTCGATTTCGCCACCTTCTTTCCTTCATCGAGTCCCCGCAGAATGACGGCGAAAGGCCGTCCATCCCGGAAGTCCGCGAGATCCGGCGCAATCTCGAGCAGCGGGACGAGCGCGAACCGTCGCTCGCACAATCGGGCGTGCGGAATCACCAAGTCGGGCTCTTCGACCTCGAGCTGGCCGTACAGGAGGATGTCGATGTCGAGTGTGCGCGGACCGAATCGGATGGCGTCCTGTCTCCCCGCAGCCTCCTCTGTGGTCTTGCACAGCGCCAGGAGCGCTCGCGGGGAGAGCGACACGTTGCCGCGTGCCGCGAGATTGAGGAACCAGGGCTGGTCTTCGACGCCCACCGGCTCCGTCTCGTAGAACGACGAGCGAGCCGTCCACTCGACGCCATGCTGCTCCAGCGCCGAGAGTCCTCGCTCGATCGATCGCCGCCGGTCTCCCAGATTCGATCCGAACAGCAAGTACGCCTCTACTCGCCCTGCGCAGGGCGCCTCGTCACTACAGCTACCGCGCATGCCTTCGGTCCCCACTCCGGAAAGGCCAGCTTCCGGACGCACACGCGCGCCTCGAGCAGCCCGGGGAAGTCGTGCAGCAGGTCGTCCGCGATCGCCCCGGCGAAGGACTCGATGAGGTGAAAACGTCGCCGCTGGTTCACGCGGTGGATGTGTTGCACGATGGCGTCGTAGTCGAGCGTGTCGCGGAGGTCATCGCTCCGCACAGCATCGCTCCACTCTCCCTTAACGTGAACGTCGATCCGAAAACGTCTCCCGCGCTCCTTCTCGTCGTCATAGACGCCGTGATACGCGGTGACCTCAATGCCCTCGACGCCCAGCTGGGTCTCGACGCCCAACTCCTTCCCACCGATTCCCGATCCTTCGTTGCTTCCGATTCCAAAGGAAGAGGTCACCACGACGGTGACCTCCAGACTCCTCGCTCGATTTCGTCCCAGATCTCTCGCGCGGCCCCGGCCGGACGCCGTTTCCGTCCCGCCTGCATCGCACCACGGCACGCGCGGTTCGGCATCACTCGCTAGCCCTTCTGGGCCTCTTCCTTCGCCACCTTCGCGATCTCCGCGAAGGTCCCCGGATCGCGAGCGGCGATGTCAGCGAGCATCTTGCGGTTGAGGACAACGCCTCGCTTGATCAGGCCGCCGAGGAGAGTCGAATACGACAGCCCATTCTGTTTCGCGGCTGCCCCGATCCGCGTGATCCAAAGGCTTCGGAAGTTTCGCTTCTTCAGGCGGCGCCCGATGTAGCTGTTCTTCAGGGCCTTCATTACCGCCTGCTTGGCAATGCGGTGCGATCTGCCCCGCTTGCCCTTAAAGCCCTTGGCGAGAGTCAGAATCTTCTTCCGGCTCTGTAGTCTTTTGTTGCCTCCACGTGCTCGTGGCATGCTCTTCTCCTTCGTTCCCCGCCGGGGCCTACCGCTTCTTCTTCCCGATCATCCGGGACAACATCTTCTCGAGTCCCCCGGTCACCTGCTTCGCCTTCCTCGCGTGTCGTTTCGCCTTCGGGCTCTTCTTCACGTTCTTGTGCCAGTAGTTCGACATCACGTGGAAGAGCTTCCCGCCTTTCGACCGCGTGAAGCGTTTCTTTGAAGCGGAATGCGTTCTCTGCTTCGGCACGCTGCCTCTCCTCCTCGTGTCGTCTAGGTCTGCTGCGACGGCACGACCATCATCTGCAGGATCTTGCCCTTGGCCATCGGCTGGCCCTCGACGCGGGCGATGTCCTTGACCTCTTCCTCCACGCGGCGCAGGAGTTCGTGCCCCTTGCTGGCATGGATGATCTCACGACCTCGGAAGAAGATGCTGACGCGAACCATGTCTCCGTCTGACAGAAATTCGCGAACCCGGTTCAGCTTCGTCTGGAAATCATGCTCCCCGATCTTGATCGTGAACTTGATCTCCTTCAGCTTCGAGCGGTGCTGCTGCTTGCGTTCCCGCTTCTCCTGCTGGTAGTAGTACTTCCCGAAGTCCACGATCTTGCATACGGGCGGGCTAGCCTGCGGAGCCACCTCAACCAGGTCCAGCTTTCTCTCCTTGGCGATCGCAATCGCCTTGTCCGTCGCCAGGACGCCCAGGTTCTCGCCGTTCTCGTCGATGACCCGGACCTCCGGAACACGGATTCGCTCGTTCACCCGCATCTTCCTACTGTCGATACGAACCTCCTATTCCCTGCGATCCCTTCCGCTCCCCCGCCCGGTACAGCCCGTGCTCCCGGACGTACTTCGCTACGCCCCGAGGGACCCACGCCTCGATGTCCTTTCCTTGCTCCGCCATCTCTCGCACAAACGATGAAGAGAGGTCGACGGGGGCCATCTCGAGCACATGAAGAGTCGCCTCATCATAGGGGGTGCCGACAAACTGCGACAACGAGACTCCCGGCCGTGGCGCGACGATGAACGGAACAGATCGCAAGAGCGCTCTGGATTCCCTCCACGTGTCGATCCCCAGCAACCGGTCGGCTCCCAAAATGAAGCACAGCCCTTCTGGACAATCATCCTTCATCGCGCGAATCGTGTCAATGGTGTAGGACGGGCCTTCCCGATCGATCTCGACTCGCGACGCCGAGAGGCCCCGCCGCCCCCGGACGAGGGCCTGCACCATTCGGAACCGGTCTTCTCCCGTCTCGAGAGGGTCGCCCTTCTGCGGCGGGACGCCATTCGGAATGAGGATGACGCGACGCAAGCCGCACTGGCGGAGCGCCTCCTGCGCCACGAGCAGGTGCGCGCGATGCGGTGGGTCGAACGTACCGCCGAACAGCCCGACCCTATGGCGAAAGCTCAACGCGAACCTCGCCGATGCGGAGTGGGTCGCCGTCCTGGTACCCGATGCGGCGTAGCTCCTTGAGCGCGCCCATTCTCTCGAGGCGGTCCGCCAGGTACTCTGGCGCATCTCGCGTCGACAGGACGAGCTTCCGCGCCACGTTCTCGACGGAACGGCCGGAAACGACGAACGCGTCGGCGGCTCGGCTGACCTCGAATCCTGTTTCGCCCTCGTATCGATATACGCGTCTCCGGATCGCGCTCGGCGCGATCACGTCGCGCGAACGCTCCTGCTCCAAGGCGCGATACGCACGCTGGATGAGCTCCCGCACGCCGCGCATCGTCGCCACGGAGATCGGCAACAAGTCGATGCCCGACGCGGCGAACTTGCCCCGCAGTGCCTCGATCTGATCTTCCTGGAGAAGGTCCGTTTTGTTCCCCGCAACAATCTGCGGCCGCTCTGCCAACGCGGGGTTGAACGCCTTGAGCTCGCCGTTGATGCGCTGCAGATCCTCCACGGGGTCGCGCCCGTCGAGCGCCGCGAGATCGACGAGATGGATGAGGACGCGGGTCCGTTCGACGTGTCGAAGGAAGCGATCACCAAGTCCGCGTCCGGCGTGGGCGCCGTCGATCAGCCCTGGAACATCCACCGCGACGAACTGATGGCGGCCGTCGACGTCGACCACGCCGAGATTGGGAATCAAAGTCGTGAACGGGTAGTCAGCCACCTTGGCGTGCTTGCCAGAGACGGACGAGATGAGACTCGACTTCCCGACATTGGGGTAGCCGATGATCCCGACGTCGGCGATCAGTCGCAGTTCGAGCCGCAGCGTCCTCGCCTCTCCCGGGAGCCCGCGCTCGCACAGGCGGGGCGTCGTGCGCGACGGGCCCGCGAAGCTGGAGTTGCCCCGCCCGCCCTCGCCGCCGCGCGCCACAACGACTTCGTCACCCGGGAGCGCGAGATCGGCCAAGACCTCGCCCGACCGCTCGTCGCGCACGATCGTTCCGACGGGGACATGGATAATGCGATCTTCGCCGCACGCACCGGCGCGGTTGTTCTCGCCGCCGCTCCCTCCGCTGTCAGCCACGAACAAGGGACGATTGCGGAACGAGTAGAGGGTCGACATGCTCGGAGAGGCCACGAGGATGACCGCCCCGCCAGCTGCGCCGTTGCCGCCGTCCGGGCCCCCGCGGGGGTTGTGGCGACAAGCGAGAAAGTGGATGACTCCACCACCGCCGCGCCCGCCGTGGACGCGAATGGTTGCTTCATCGACGAACATCAGTGTTGAGAACCCACTCGTGGCAGCCTAGTCTCCTGACTCGACGGGCAGGACACTGACGATCATCTTGCCGCGGTTCTCGAAGTGCACGACGCCGGCGACCATGGCGAAGATCGTGAAATCTCGCCCAAGACCGACGTTGCGCCCGGGAGCGAACTTCGTGCCCCGTTGCCGGACGATGATCGCACCGGCATTGACGAGCTCGCCGCCGAACCGCTTCACTCCCAACCGTTGGCCTGGGCTATCATGCACGTTCTGCGTTGAGCCCGTACTTGTCTTATGCGCCATCTCAACTCCTTACAGGACCTCGACCCCGACCGTCTCCTCATGCAGGGTGACGCTCTTGGCGTGGTCGCGTTCGAGCAACCGAAATCCCACGACCAGCGTCTCGAGAATCGCGTCGAGCTCTCGGTCCAGGTGCGGGTCTCCTCGATCCACGACGAGCGTCATGTCGGCGCCGAAAGAACTCTCCACCGAGACGTGAAGGTACTCCGCCAAGCTGGTGGCGGCAGCCTCCAACAGAGTAGAGATGGTCGCTCCGAGCGTCGTCAACTGCCGGACGCCGCGGACAACCACGCCGATCACGCGATTCGATTCGTCGCGCTGCACGAGGATCTCGCCCAAACTGGTCTCCCTACCCACCGATCGCCGTGATCGTCGTGATCATGAACCCTTGTCGGTGGCCTTGCTTTCGGCGATAGCCCTTCTTCGGCTTGTACTTGTAGATGATGATCTTGTCCCCGCGGCCGGTGCTCTTGACTTCACCTTTCACCGTGACGCCGGAGAGATAGGGAGCTCCTACTTGCACTCCCTCATCCGTCACCCAGAGCAGGACCTTGTCGAACTCGACTTCGGCGCCGACTTCGACGTGCGGCAGGAGCTCATGCTCCAATTCCATTCCCTGCTCAACCCGGTACTGTCTTCCACACGTCTCAATGACTGCGTACATCTTTCACCCCAATCAAGAGCTGATGGTAGCGGCCACGTCTCAACCCTGCAACACTACCCCACCGCGCTGCCCGGATCGACCGACCCATCCGGTGCGATCACGACAACCTTCTCCCCTTGCGTCGCCAAGATCATGACCTCCGAGCGGATGCCGCGAATCGTTCGCGGCGCGAGGTTCGCGACGACGACCACCGACTTCCCGAGGAGAGCGTTCGCCTCATACGACCCACGCAGACCAGCGACGCATGTCCGCATTCCCGCTCCGAGGTCGACGGAGAGGCGCCACAGCTTGTCTGCACCCTCGACGGGAGCCACTTCGCGGACGACCCCCACCCGAAGATCCAGGCGCTGAAAGTCCTCGAACGACGCACCACCGCCCTCAGCCGTTGCCGCATGCGCATGCGCCGCCGTCGCGGGTGCCGCGGCGGCCTTCTGTGCTTCGATCTTTGAGCGAATCTCCTCGACGTCGATCCTCTGGAGCAGGATCCGCTCGTCCGCGAGCCGACGCCCACCGACCGGGGTCTCGAGATCGTCCCACCGCGGCTCGCCGAACCCGAGGACGCGCAGCACCCCGCCGGCGAAGTTTGGCACGAAGGGCAGGAACAGGAGGGCGAGCG
>CAIOLV010000027.1 GCA_903859225.1 uncultured bacterium | reverse complement strand
TTCGTAGCGAACGTCCAGCCCCACGCTTCTCGCACTCTCCGCGAGGATGAGACACTCGCCCTCGTAGTCCATCTCCCCGGCGACTGTCGCCAGCGTGAACGTGGCCCGACGGCCGTCGGCGAGATCTCTCCACCCGTCTCCGTCGCGGTCCACGAGCCCCAGGCCATCGAGGACTTGCGCTGCGAGCACGGGGTCGTAGGGGAACGTCACCGCGTCCGCTTCCGTCGTCGGCCCTGCAAACTCCGCGCGGCCGGCGTAGTACGGCGATCCCATGCTCACCGGGCTCCATTGCGGGAGCGCAAGCCCGTGGAATAGGGCGTCGATCATCCCCTGCTTGTCAACGAGGTGGGCGAACGCTTGTCGAAAGGCGAGGTCGCAGTAGAGAGAGCGCTTCTCTGCGTCCGTTCCGTCCGCAAGTCCGATGTCTTGGTTGAAGCAGAGCCACGAAGAGCCGTAGACGGGCGAGGTTCGATCCACGAGCACCGTGTAACCGCGCGTCGCGGCGCGCCCCACGAGGAGGGGGAGGTCGCCGGGCAGCGGCTCGAACGCGTCGAGTTCGCCGTTCAGGAACTGGAGGAGCGACAGATCGGACGATGACTCGATCCGAAGGATGCGCCGGTCGTAGTACGGAAGCTGCACGCCGCGTTGATCGACGACGTAGTAGTACGGGTTCCGTCTCAGGACTACAGCCTGATCGGGCAGGAAGCTCTCGAGCACGTACGGTCCTGTGCCGACCACATCGTCCGGGCTCGTGTCGAGACCGAGAATCGAGTTCGGCGCGCCGGGGGTGAACGCATCGACACTGGACGCCCACTTGTGGCGGGGCAGGATCTTCTTCCCCATCGCGGTGAGCAGAGGACGATAGGGCACCGACACCGAAACTCGAATCGTGAACTCGTCGACCTTCTCGATTGTCGGCATCGTGCCGTCGGGAAGGCGGAGGCTGTCGCGGGCCGTCGTCACCAGGTCGGAGTTGAGGATGACGTCGTTGAAGGTGAAGACGACATCGTCGGCAGTGAACGGTTCCCCATCGGACCATCGCACGCCTTCGCGCAGGGCGAAGGTCAGCGTCAGGCCGTCGGCGGAGAACTCCCACGACTTCGCCAGCGCCGGCTCGACTTCTGCGGTGATCGGGTTGAGCGCCACGAGCCCGTGGTACAGGAGATTGGTCACCGTAGTCGTTGCGGTCTCCGTTGCGGTGAGCGGATTCCACGTCTGCGGATTCCCGAACATCGCTGAGCGAAAGGTTCCCCCGCGGACCCCGGGCTCGAGGTCTTGCCAGACCGTGCCCGGTTCGCCGAGCGGCAGGACCTTCGCATCTCGCGGCGGCTCCGCGTTCCCGACGACCGAAAGGCCGAAGAGCACGGCGGCAAGTCCGCAACAGACGAGGACCCGAGAGAGCCTCATGAAGGCCCCAATCCCGCGAGGAAACGGTGTGCGAGGAGGCCCATGTAGGCCGCGGCAAGGTCGGGCTTCCATTGGGTCAGTTCCACAAGCTTCACTTCGATCTCATCGTCCGTGAGGGCGACTCCGTCAGCGACCCAAAGCGCCGTCAGCGCGACGCTCGCCGCTCGACGCATCCCAGGGTGCGGACTCACGATGATGCGATCCGCGAGATCGTCGGCCGACAAGATGCCATAGGCCGCATAGAAGCCGCCGAGCATCTCGCCGGCGGCCAACGCCCACTCCGTCGACTCGTCGCTCACGGCCTCCTGCTCGAGAAATGCCAGCGACGCGGACGCCCGCGTCGCAAGGAAGTAGGCGCGGGCCGCGTCGAGTCGTTCTTCGGACGAGGAGGCCTCTCGTGCGCGCTCCCAGAGCTCGTCCGCGCCGAGGAGTAGAAGAGACGAGACCGGGTCGTCCAGCGCACGGAGGGCCGACCGAGCTGCGTACGCAATCCCGACCCGCGTCGACATCGCCAGCTCGGTCAGCTCCGCCGCCGACTTCGTGGCAGCGTACGTGTCGACGAGCGCCAACCCCGCTGCCTGGCTGATCTCGGGCACGGCCTCCGTCGAGGCGATCCACTCGAGCCCCGCAACGGTGTACGCGCCTGCACACAGACTGCTCACAAGGATGATAAAGAAACCCCCAAAGACCGCGGTCCTCATGTCGGGTCTCCCATGATGCCTTCTCACGCGAATATGCATGTAATCCGGCACTTCTACTGCATCCTACCCCTG
>CAIOLV010000026.1 GCA_903859225.1 uncultured bacterium | reverse complement strand
GGCGCGGAGCTGGCCGCACCCGGCCGCGATCTCCGCGCCGCGACTGTCGCGGACCGTCGTCGGGATGCCGGCCGTCGTGAGAATCTCAGCGAACGCGTGGACAGCGGCCGGCGGGCTCCGCCGCAGGTCGCGTCGTTCGGGGATGGGATTCGCCGGGATAAGGTTCACGTGGCAGAGGAGGTTCTCCAACCGCTCCGCTACGGCGCGGGCGTGGTGCGGTCGGTCGTTCAGCCCCGCGATGAGCGCGATCTCGAACGAGATGCGCCGATGGGTGCGCGCCAGGTAGCGCCGACAGGCGGCCATGAGGAGATCGAGCGGGTACTTCCGATTGAGCGGTACCAGGACATTGCGCAGGGCATCGTCGCCGGCGTGAAGCGAGATGGCCAGGTTGAGTTGCAGGGACTCCTCGGCCAGCCGCTCGATGCCGGGCACGACGCCCGCCGTCGATAGGGTGAACGCGCGCGCTCCGAGCCCGAATCCGCGCGGATCGTTGAGTGTGCGAATCGATCGGAGCATGGCCTCAATATTGGCCAGCGGCTCGCCCATGCCCATGAAGACGACGTTCGTTAGCCGCCGCTCGTAGGCGCGGAGCTCGCGGGCGACGTGGAGGACCTGAGCCACGATCTCGCCGGACGACAGATTCCGGACAAAGCCGGCCAGCCCCGTGGCACAGAAGGGGCATCCGACGGCGCATCCCACCTGCGACGAGACGCAGACGGTTGCTCGATCGCTGTAGTCCATCGATACCACTTCTACGGTCTCTCCATCGGCCAGGCGTAGGACGACCTTCCGCGTCGCGCCGTCAGGAGACTCGATCTCGCTCTCGACGGCACATGCCGCAAAAGGGAGAGATGCGGCGAGGCGGGCGCGCAGGTCGCGGGGAAGAGTGGACATGGCGTCGTAGTCCGCCGCGAGGTCGACGAAGACGGCGCGCCAGATCTGCTGTGCGCGGTACCTCGGGCAGTCGAGCGCGGCCACGCGGTCGGCCAACTCGTCGAGGGAGTAGTCGAGGAGCGTGTCGTTAGTCATGGGCATGTGGGTCGAGCAGGTCGAAGAACTCCGCTTCCGAGAGGAGCGGGATTCCCAGGTCTCGAGCCGCGTCGGCCTTGGCTCCGGGTTCCGCGCCCGCCACGACGTAGTCGGTGCGACGGCTGACCGAGCCGACGACGGTCGCGCCAAGCTCTTGGACGCGTCGTGCCGCCTCGTCGCGGGTCATCACCGACAGGGTCCCCGTGAACACGAGACGCTTGCCGACGAAAGGCCCCTCGGCCGCGGGACCGGCGGCCGGCGGCGTGATGTGCAGACCGACGGCGAGAAGGTCGGCGAGCGTCTTCTGGTTCTCCTTGTTAGCGAAGTAGTCGACGACCGCCTCGGCTGTGCGCGGGCCGATGCTCGGAATCGTCTCGAGTTCCTCGCGCGGTGTCTCAGACAAGCGGTCGAGGAAGCCAGCCCGCCGTGCGAGCAGTTCGGCGGTCGCGGCGCCGACTTCGGGGATTCCCAGGCCGTAGAGAAGGCGGGCGAGGGAAACCGAACGCGCGCGGTCGAGTACCTGGACGAGGTTGTCGGCCGACTTCGGGCCCATACGATCGAGTGCGGCCAGCGTCCCTCGGTCGAGGCGGAACAGATCGCCGAGACGGACGACGAGCCCTCGGTCGACGAGTTGGTCGATCAGCTTGCCTCCCAGCCCATCGACGTCCAGCGCGCCCTTTGATGCGAAGTGCCAGATCGATTGCTTGATGCGGGCGGGGCACGTGGTGTTCAGGCAGCGCCACGCGGCTTCGTCTTCGAGGCGGACGACAGGCGATCCGCAGGACGGGCACGTCGACGGCATGGAGAACAGGCGCTCGTTGCCGTCCCGCAACTCTGGCAGTGAAGCAGTGATCTGCGGGATGACGTCGCCGGCTCGCTGCACGACGACCCGATCTCCTACGCGAAGGTCCTTGGCGCGGATGTCGTCCTCGTTGTGCAGCGTTGCGCTCGAGATCTCGACGCCGCGCACGCGCACCGGCTCGAGAGATGCGACGGGAGTGAGAACTCCGGTGCGACCCACGCTGATGACGATGTCGAGCAACCGCGTCACGGCGCGCTCGGCAGGGAACTTCCCGGCCACGGCCCAGCGAGGGCTTCGGCTCACGGTGCCGGCCGCGCGCCGCAGATCGAGACGGTCGATCTTGATCACGACGCCGTCCGTTTCGTAGGGCAGGCCCTCGCGCTCTTCCTGCATTCGACGGTAGAAGGCGACGACATCATCGGACGTCGTGCAGACGGCGAACAGCGGATTGACCGGCAAGCCGAATTGCGGAAGCGTGGTCAAGAGTTCCTGCTGCGTCGAGATCGTCCGTCCGACGACGGTGCCGACGTCGTAGCACGCCATCCGCAGAGGTCGTCCCGCAGTGACGCGCGGGTCGAGCTGTCGTAGCGAACCGGCGGCGAGATTGCGCGGGTTGGCGAATGGGGGTTGGCCTTCAGCCGCGCGGCGGTCGTTCACGGCGCGGAACGCGTCCTTCTCGATGTAGACCTCGCCGCGGACTTCGAGCAACGCGAGCTTGGCGCCATCCTCGTTGAGGCGGAGCGGAATCGAGCGGATGGTCCGCAGGTTGGCCGTGACGTCTTCGCCTGTCGCGCCGTCCCCGCGCGTCGATCCGCTGATGAGGACACCGCGTTCGTAGACGAGCTCAACCGAAAGCCCGTCGAGTTTCGGCTCGGCGACGTAGACGATCGCGTCTTCTCCGAGGAGGCCGCGCATGCGCTCGTCGAACTCTCGCAACTCGCCCTCGCTGTAGGCATTCGCCAGACTCAGCATGGGGACACGGTGGGCGACCTGTGCGAATTCCTTGGCTGGTGCGGCGCCGACGCGCTGCGTGGGGGAGTCCGGAGTCACCCACTCCGGGTGGAGACGTTCGAGTTCGATGAGACGTGAGAACAGAGAGTCGTACTCCGCGTCAGCAATCTCGGGGCGGTCGAGAACGTGGTAGCTGACATTGTGGCGGCCGATCTCGCGTCGCAGCTTCTCGATTTCCAGACGATCATCAGACACAACAGTCACCCAATAGGAAAGGGTGGCGCCACGGTTGTACCCTGTCAAGGTCGCGAGCGGCGATGGAACGGTGCGCTCGATGCTCGGTTCTATTGCGTGCTCATCAATCCGAAGCTATACTCGGATTCGGCGCCGGCGTGCGAAGGAGTTGGTGCGACGATGGGATGGAAGCGGCGGCTCGCGAGGCTGGCCACACGGCTCGGCGGAGAGAGAACCGCGGAGCGCTTCCCTCCTTCGGTCGGCAACGGCGGCGTGCTCAGCGTCCCGGCATCGACTCTTGAAGACCTCTCTGCGCTACTCCTCAAGGCCGCGGCCGACAATGTCGAGATCGAGGAGCTGTGCGCGTGCGCAGCACGGCTGGCGCAGGCGACCGGTTGCGCATTCATGGAGTGGGATCCTCTGGCGGGAGAGAGCCGGATTCACGGCGTGATGGGGACGTGGGAGGAGACCCCGCTTCGTCCGATTCTCGAGGGGACTGTGCCCGATTGGGCGTTCGCTCTCGGGGGTGCGCCGGTATGTGCGTCCCGCGAGGGAGAGACGGTGCGCGCTTTCCAGTGGAGCAGGGGCAGCAGCCCCGCGAGTGGCCTCGCGATGCCGATGGGGGTCGGGGACAAGATCTACGGGGCCTTGCTGTTCACGTTTCCAACGCGCCGCACCTTCACCCCGGAGGAAGTCCGCGTCGGCCGACTCGTGGCTTGCCACGCCGCGCTCGTCGTGCGACATCGGGCGCTCTCGGCGACGGTCGAACGACAGGCGCAGCGGATTGCACGTCTGGTAGACGATGTCGAGAGAATGCTCATCTCTCTCCGACGCGCCTCAGCGCAAAGCGGCCGCGAGGACCAACCCTAGGCCAGAGCGCCAGCAACCGCGAGCAGCTCTTCCTTCGTCATCCCCTCGCCCGTGAGTACCCAGAAGAGGCCTTCGTGTTCCCAGACGAGGTCCGCGGGAAGCGGCACCTCGTCGACTGCGGCGTCCGCGCCCCAGGCCGTGCGGTGGTCGAAGTAGCGCGCCGGGCGGCCGCGAACCTCGACGATCTCGCCGCGTTCACCCGCCATCGTGCGCTGCCGTGCCATCAAACGCGAGACGTAGTTGCCGACCCTCAGCACGAGAGACCTCTCCTCTTCGCCGTCGCCACGTGCCACGCTGCAGAAGAGAGTGGCGTAGCCTCGCTCGTGCGCCGCATCGAGGACGGCGAGCACGCGGCCGTCGATCAACCGGACGCCGCGCTGCTCCAGAACGTCGATGGGTAGCGGGAACGGGACGACACTCGAAGCGTCACCCGGTTCGAGGAGCGACTCGGTGAAAACGCGGGTGCCTGCCGACCATGTCGGGGTGAATGCCGACTCCGAGAGCTCGACAAGGCGCACGTCGGTGTAGTCGATCGTGATCCACTCTTCGGGGCCGAGCACGGACGCAGCGGGAGTGCCGCGCCCAGGAAGGAAGGCGATACGCAGTGGGAAGCACGTCTCGACGTCGAAT
>CAIOLV010000025.1 GCA_903859225.1 uncultured bacterium | reverse complement strand
GTAAGCACGTTCCTGAACACCGGCGCCCAATAGCTCTCGGCGCCGCCTCTCCAGCCACCGCCGCGGTCGTCGGTGTCGTTGACGAACAGAACGTCGCTGTTCTTCGTCGGGAGGCAGGTCCACTCGAAGTACGGACCCGCCGTGCGCGCCCAACTCGGAAGCGCAGTCTCGACACCCGCGACGTCCTTCGCGGTGAAGTAATACTCGATCTCGTAGCCTCTCGTGAAGAGCGCATCATTGAGATCGACGCAGTACTTGTCCGCTACCCAGCCGGATCCCGTGCGCGCAGTGTCGCACTGGATGATCGTCCAGACACCGTCATCGCTGATGTAATGGTAGTTGACGGTGACCGGCGGGGTGCCGTGCTGGGTGCTGCCCGCGAGGTTCGGCCCGAAGAGGGCCGGCTTTATCGGGGCCGGGCCGATATACGAGCACTTCACATGGATGTACACCGCGCGGCCGCCGTACGTCGGATCGGCAGCGAGGCCGCCGCCGAGAAGCGACGAGGCACCGACCACGATCGAGTCGCCCGGCCGAATGACCGGGTTGTCGTTCGTGTTGATGTCGTTCGACGCGTCCGCAAGGACGACGCTCTCGAGGGCGTACTCATCCATGGGGAAGTTGTCCTGGAACAGATCCAACTCACGAACGGTCCACTGCGGACCGGCGGTTTTGTACCGGTACAGGCGGAAGTTGTCGATCCACGGCGACGGTGTGTGTGCCGCGCAGTTGCCGTTCACGAGGTACCACACGTTGCACATGTCGACGCAGCCCAGAGCCATCTGGACCGGATTCACGCCGCCGATAAGGTCGCCGACCTCCTCAAACGTGTAGATATAGTCCTTGTCGGGACCATAGTACACGAAGTTCCTGTCCAGCCACTGTCCCGGGCAGCCGCCCACATAGACGCCGGCGACCCACGAGCCGCCCGCCCACTGCCGGATGTGCCACTGATAGAACACGAGGTTCGCGAGCGGAATGTCGCGATACACCGTGAACCGAATCAGGGCGCCGCCGAGAAGCGGGAGATCGCCAGGCGGAATCGTACCGCCCTGCACGTTGTTGCAGGCGGTCGAGTACTTCGTCATGTCGAGCATCGGCGAAACGATCATCTCTTCCTGACACGGAGCGGTGATACCACCGGCACCCGCGCAGAACGGAGTGTCGTAGAGGCCCGGATAGGCCGAGCTCGGGTTCGGCGAACCGACGAAGAACACGACCTGCGTGGCGAAGTTGTCGCCGCACGGGTCCTTGTCCGTCAGGTTGTTCTTGAGACCCGAGTACTTGCCGAACGCCGGCTCGGGCGTGCCGATCCAGATGCCGCCCGTCGTCGCGCCGACAGCGTAGCTCTCGAAGGTCTCGAGGTTGTTCAAGGCACCGTTGTCATGAATGCTGATGCTGTCAACGATGCTGCCGCCGTCCGTGTTGTACAGACCGTCCTGATCGCTCCACGCGCCGTCAGCGGAGAAGTGGAAGCGAATCTTCGTCCTCGCCTGGGTCAACGTCAGGAGATAGTTCCCAACCGTATCGCCAAAGGCGGTGTACTCGGCAACGTTCTGCCAGTT
>CAIOLV010000024.1 GCA_903859225.1 uncultured bacterium | reverse complement strand
CGTGGCGAGGAGCAGCGCGACGGCCTCCTTGGCCTCCTCAAGATGGCCCACTCGGACGGCGAGTTCGGCGTAGAGGATGTACATGTTCTCGTCGACGAATCTCGTCCGACAGCGTTCGATGCTCTGAAAGGCTGCCGGGATATCGCCGAGCAACGCTTGTGCCGTGCCGAGGTAGAAGTAGGCCTGGTGGGGCGCAAAATCGAGGCCGATACTCCGTTCGAGCGTTGCCTTCGCCTGCTCGGTCTGGCCGAGCTGGAGCTCGAGCATTCCGTCGCGCATGAGGACGTTCGACGCGAGATCTCGAGCGGCGACCACAGAGACCGCCGTGCCAGCGAGGGAAAACGCGAGGACAGCGGCACGAAGTCCCCAGCCGCGGATCGAGAACGTCTTCGACGCGCGCTCGCCGTACGCCGGAGAGAGAGCGACGCCGCACGCGAGAATCGCCGCGAGCGCCGATGTGGGTAGATGTGCGGGAAAACTGACGAGTGCATGTACCACGACGGCGACTAGGCCGGCAACGCAGAGAAGGAGATCGAGCCGGTCTCCCTCGTTTCGATTCTGGGTGAGACGGTGGAGAAGGGAGGCGGCGAGGGCAATGAGGAACGCGGCGAGGGCGAGGGCCCCGAGAAGGCCGAGCTCCGCAAGGACCTGGACATAGTCGTTGTGGGCTTGCGCAGCGCGTGGGATGTAGAAGCCGTAACCGGCTCCTTGCGGTGTCGCGAGGAACTGCGCCTTGTACGGGAGGAAGTCGAGCTTGTAGTTGCCAAGTCCGACACCGACCCAGGGGCTCGACTTCCACATTTCCAGTCCGACCCACCAATCCCACGTCCGCACCGCGCCTGAGTTCTGCTGCCAGACTCTCGCGATCCACGACGTCTCGCCCGCCGACAGTCCGACCACCGAGTTGAGCGGGCCGGACGGGGCTTCGACGAGGTAGGCGAAGGCCAGGACGAGGAGGAGCGCGAGAATCCAGCGGCGCGCACGCCGCAGAGGCTCCACGGGGCGGAAGATGAGGCAGCCAACGACAAGGACGATCGTCGCGGCGACGAGCGCGACGTTGGCCCCGGCCTGATCAAACAGCAGCAGAGAACCGAAGTTGAATGCGACAAGGACGACGGCGATGACGCGCAGGACGACCGAGCGAACGCGGAAGATGAGAATCGTCGCCGGAAACAGGATGTAGGCAAGGAGGCCTGCCATGTACTCCTTGTTCCCGAGTGTCGAAATAACCTGTCCGAGGCCCCTGCCCTCGCTCGGCCCCCGCATGACGCCCGCGTACTGGAGAAGGCCGTACAGCGTGACGAGGGACGCCGAGGCGAGGAACGACCCGAGAAGTAGCGTCACGTCGCGCTTCTCGCGCACTGTGTTCATCACGAGCAGGAGCAGGAAGAAGAAGTAGACGAGGGGTACGAGACTCTGTACGACGAAGCGGCCGTTCGTGGCTCCGAGGAGCGAGAAGAGCGACGCCGCGACCAGCGCAAGGAACGGCCACGCAATCCACGGGACGCGCAGCGTCCACGTCCCTTTTCGCCACCCGTCAATGCCCCAGAGGACGCCGAGGATCGAGATGAGGACGAGCGCAAGGATGGTCTTCGTGTACCCGTACTCCGTCGCGTTCGGCAGGATGAAGAGCGGCAGGACGAAGAACGCCGCAGCGAGGCCGACCACGATGACGCGCTCGATGCGGAGCGGGGACTTCGTCGGAGCGACAGCCGGCGCCTTCTTGGTGACCCTTCTCCTCGTCATGGCCCGATTATAGGAACTCGTCGTGGGGTCCGGCAATGCCGCCGGGCTCGCGCGTCCGCACTCGGACGATGTCCCACAAGGCGAAGAGCGGGCGCCACAGACGCGGGCGACTCAGAAGGTGAGGCACCATGTGCCGGAGGTGGTCGAGGTCGATGCGTTCAGCGACAAGTGCGAGCAGGTCGCGATGGTTGAGGATCGCGAAGATCCTCGACCAGTCGTCGTCGTCGAGCGCGTCGCGAATCGAACGGGCCGTGGCCCCGAATCGCGTTTCCGGGCCGATGAGCGCGCGGCAGGCATCCTCGTAGTAGAGCAGGTGCTCCGTCTGGTCATGCGGCTCTTTCGCGGCCCGTGCCGCGGCGCGCCCGGCGACGCGGGCGCACAGTCCGCCGAAGTAGATCCCGCCGCCCGACAAGGGCTTCACATGCCCCGCCGCGTCGCCGACCAAGAGCACGCCGTCGGCCGTCGTCCGTCGTGGGGAGGGAATGGGAATTCGCGCCTCGATCCTCGAGACGATGCGATGGTTCGGGAACCGCTGTGCCAGGAGAGAGTCGAGGTACGGGGCCGGGTCGATCAGATCGCTTACCGCCAAGCCGATGCGCGTGCAGCCGGCCTGCGCGGGGATCGACCAGGCAAAGAACTCGGGCGCAATGAGGTGGCCCACGTAGACGCAGACGCCGTCGGGTTCCGGATCCGCTGACTCCGCCTCGACCTGGAGTGCGCGCAGGCTACCCGCATTGGGCAGACCCGCCCACGCCGCGACCTGACTCTCCGGGCCGTCGGCGCCGACGAGGACGGCGCCCACCGCGGTCTCTTCGCTGGCGGCCCCCTCGAAGCGGACGACGCCGTCGCGCCAACCGGTGGCCGTTGCGCCGAGACGCACGTCGACGCCCACGTCGCGAGCCCGTGCCAGAAGCTCGGACTCCAGAATCGACCGATCGACGACGAGGGCGCGGTCCGTCGTCGTCCGCACCGAGAGGACGCCGCCGCCCGGCGCGTGGAACGAGACGCCGCGTGGGCGGCGAACGACGCACGCGTCCGAGACTCCAAGGACGGAGAGAGTCCGCGGACTGATGAGACCGGCGCACGCCGACGGTTCCTCGATGCGCGTCCGCCGCTCGAGCAGGAGGACCACCGCCCCGGCTTCCGCGGCGATGCGCGCCGTGACCGCTCCGGCCGGTCCGCCCCCGACGACCACGACGTCGAACCGTTGCATGCGCCTAGTGTCCCTCGACCTTGGGCTCGCGGGTCATGATTTCGTCGACGAGGGACAGCGGGTCGGCGCTGCCTTCGAGCAGGCGGTCGACGGCCTCGGTGATCGGCATCTCGATGTTCTGCGCTCTCGCCATGTCGCGCACGATGCGCGTGGCGTAGACTCCCTCGGCGACCATCACCATGTCGTTCAGGATGGCGTCGAGGCGTTCGCCGCGACCCAGTCGAACGCCGACGGCGCGATTTCGGCTATGCAGGCTGGTGCAGGTTGCCACAAGATCGCCGAGGCCCGACAGCCCGAAGAAGGTCGCATCTCGGACACCCAAGGGCCTTCCGAAACGAACCATCTCCGCCAGGCCGCGTGTGATGAGCGCACCGCGCGTGTTATCACCGTAGCCCAGCCCGTCGGAAATGCCTGTGGCGAGGGCGATGATGTTCTTTACCGCTGCGCAGACTTCGACGCCGTGAAGGTCGCTCGACAAGTAGACGCGGAACCGACTCGTCCCGATCGCGCGCTGGAGCCTGTGCCCGAGGTCCTGGTCCTCCCCTGCGAGGACTACGGCCGTGGGCATGTCCCGCCCGACCTCTTCGGCGTGACTCGGGCCGGAGAGCGCGAACACGGTCGAGTCCGGGACGCGGGCTTTGAGAACGTCTGACATCGTCTGCCTCGTGGCGCGGTCGAGCCCCTTTGCGAGGCTGACGAGGACCGGGCGCTGCGGCAGAAACGGCACGACGCGCTCGCACGTCTCCGCCATCGCAAACGACGGAACCGCGAGGAAGAAGGCGTCGCTGCGCGACGCCTGTTCGAGGTCGTGCGTGACGACAAGGCGTTCCAGGGGGAGGTGGACTCCGGGCAAGTACTTCTCGTTCTCCCGCATGCGGGAGATGATCTCAGCTCGATCCGGACTGCGAACCCACAGCGTCGTTTCGTGGCCGGCGTTCGCGAGGAATCTGGAGAACGCCGTTCCCCACCCTCCAGCGCCGAGGACCGCGAACCTCATGGCGTGGGCGTGGGAGGCGTTCCCAGGTCAATCGGCATGAGCATGCCTGTGTGCTCCTGGATCCATTGCACTGCGACCGCGATCGGGTCTCCGTCTGATGCGACGGCGATATCGGGCGCTAGGCCGATGTCGTTGACGACGCGACCGGCCGGAGTGAAATACTCGCCGGCCGTGATCTTGAGCGCGGACCCATCGGGGAAATCGATCAACTGCTGGAACACGCCTTTGCCATAGGACGTTTCGCCGATGAGGATGCCCATGTTGTTGTCGCGAATCGCGCCGGCGGTGATCTCCGAGGCGCTGGCGCTACCGCGGTTGATCAAGATCGCCAAGGGCAGGTTCGGCACTCGATTCCCTTTCGACCAGTAGAGCTTCTCCCCAGCGAGGCGGTCTTGCGTGCGGAGCACGATGCCCTCGTCGATGAAGCGGCTGGCGGTGGAGATTGCGGCGGGCATCAAACCGCCCGGGTCGTTGCGGAGATCGAGCACGAGCCCGGTCATCGACTCAAGATCGAACGAGCCGAGTGCCGTGTCGAGCATAGCCACCGTTTCCGACTCGAATCTCAGGATGCGGATGTAGCCGATCGTCCCGTCGGCCAACGTGCTGCTCGTGACGGGGTCAATCGTGATCTGCGCTCGGACGATGGGGATGTCGACGATCGTCCCATCCCCATGACGGATCGTGAGAGTGACCGTGGTTCCCGTCTGTCCGCGGATGCGCACGCCGGCCTCGGAAAGCGTGGTCCCCTCCGTCGACTCTCCGTCGATCGCGAGGATCTGATCGCCGGCGACGATGCCCGCGGCCTCCGCCGGAGTGCCGACGAGCGGGGTGATCACCGACAGCACACTATCCTTGATCGAGAGTTCGATGCCGACGCCGCTGAACTCGCCCTCAAGGCTCTCGTTGAATTGCGTGAGCTCCGTGGGATCGAGAAATTCGCTGTAGGGGTCGTCCAGTTCCTCGACGACGCCCTTCATCGCCCCGTACAGAGCCTTCTGATCGTCGATCAATTCCGGCTTGTAGAAGTAGCTCTGGACGTATTGGTAGATCTGGTAGACCGGGTCGAACAGATTGGTGGGCGTCTGCTGCAGCGACCCGCTGGTGCTGACTACGCACACGACCACGAAGGTCGGAAGCAGAACCGCAACGACTCTCCGTCCGAAGGTTCGCATCATGTGCCTCACCCCGCTTGGCGAGGATTGTACTCGCGCGCGGGTGCCTCCGGTAGAGGTGGCCGTCACGCGCCGCCCGTGTTCATGTACGCACGTTGGGCCTCCGTCCACTCGTCGATGGAGGTCGCGGTAGCAGCCAGACGGCGGCGTGCCACCTCAACGTCCACCTCCTCCGGCACGGCGTAGACGGCCGGAGGAAGCTTGGGGTGGGACACGATGTGCCGCAGCGTGAGCGCCTGGAGCGCGAACGAGATGTCCATGATCTCGACCGGGTGTCCATCGCCGAGGACGAGATTGACCAAGCGCCCTTCGCCGAGAAGATAGATTCGCCGGCCGTTCGCGAGCGTGTGCTCAGCGATGCCGGGTCGAACGGTTCGACTCGCGCGAGTTAGGCGGCGCAGGTCGTCGAGGTTGATCTCCACGTTGAAGTGCCCTGCATTCGCCAGAAGGACGCCATCCTTGGCAACCGCCAAGTCGTCCCCGGACACGACGTCGATGCACCCCGTGGCGGTGACGACGAAGTCGGCGCTCTCAATGGCCTGGCGCATCGGGGCCACGGAGAACCCGTCCATCGCCGCCTCGATCGCCTTCACCGGGTCGACCTCTGTTACGGTGACACGCGCTCCGAGTCCGCGCGCTCGCAGAGCGATCCCGCGCCCGCACCATCCGTAGCCGGCGACGACGACGCTCCTCCCCGCGATGAGCAGGTTCGTCGAGCGGAGCATCGCGTCCCACACGGACTGGCCGGTCCCATGTCGGTTGTCAAACAAGCACTTCATCCGTGCGTCGTTCACCGCGAACATCGGGAACGCGAGCTCACCGCGACTTGCGCGGCGTCGCAAGCGGGCGACGCCGGTTGTTGTCTCCTCACAGCCGCCCAGAACGCCGCGCGCGCCGTCCTCGTGAAGGATCTGAACCAAGTCGCCGCCGTCGTCAAGTACGAGGTCCGGGTGCGCCGACAGCGCTTGGCGAAGGTGGTCCGTGTACTCCTGCGCGGAGACCCCTCGCCGCGCGTACACCGAGATTCCTTCTTCCTCTGCGAGGGCTTGGGCGACGTCATCTTGCGTTGAGAGCGGGTTGCTGCCTGTGACCGCCATGCGCGCTCCGCCGTCGCGTAGGAGGATGGCCAGGCACGCCGTTTTGGCCTCGAGGTGGATGCTCATGGAGATGCGGCGCCCGCGAAACGGCTGCTCCGACGCGAACTCGCGCTGCAGCCCTCTAAGGAGCGGCATGTGACTCGCTGCCCACTCGATCTTCTCCCGACCTTGTTCCATCGATGACCTCCTTGCTGCGAAGGCTGACGTAGATGCCGACCAGAATGATGACCGCTCCCAGCGCGCGGAGCCATGTGAGCGTTTCGCCAAACACCAAGTACGCGAGGAGGGCCGCGCCAACCGGTTCCCCGAGGATGAGGACCGACACCTTGGCTGCCGGGAGGTGGCGCAGGGCCCAGTTGAACGTCGAGTGCCCGATGAGCTGAGGCCCGATGGCTAGGAGCCCCAGCCACAGGTAGGTTTGCGGGGCGAACCCGATGAGGCGGACGCGGAAGACCAAGCATGCGGCGAGCGTGAGAACCGCCGCGGTGCCGTAGGTAACGGCTGTGTAGTCGACGAGCGACACGTGCGGGCGGAGGCGGCGGCCGATGAGGAAGTAGATCGCGGCGAACAGGCCTCCCCCGAGCGCGAGCAGATCGCCGACCCAGGCGCCGAGCGTGAGGTCGCTCGAGCCCACGAGGACTCCGCCTAGGAGGGTAATTCCGATCCCGAGCGCGACCGACCGACCGACCCGCTCCCCGAGGAACAGCGCCCCTCCGATCGCGACGAAGAGAGGGTGAGTGCTGACGAACAGCACGGAGCTGGCCACGGATGTGAACTCGAGCGACGAGATCCAGAGGACGAAGTGGGCGGCGAGAGCCGCGCCGCTCAAGATCCCGAGAACGAGATCTCTACGCCGAATAGCTTGCAGCGTGCCCCGCGCCGCAGCGAGAGGCACGACGACGGCGGACGCGAGGACGAGCCGCCAAGCGGCCACGGCGAGCGGCGATGCGCCGGCCGCGAGGCGGACGAGCACGCCGCCGGAAGATACTGCAGCGACTCCGAGAGCGATCCTCGCGTAGAACGAGACTCGGTTCTCCATGGTTTGGCGGAGCGTCAATCGACCGACGCGATCGCCCGCCGAATCGCGGGAAGAGCGAGACGAGCCGCCGTCGCGCCGGCCTCGATCCCGCAGCCGACCCGGGTGTAGGTCGGCGGATCCGCGGAGAAGTCGGGGCGCACGTGCACGTCGGGAGGCAAAGCAGCAAGCGCGGCGTCGCACAGCCCGCGCTGGAAGACGGTCGACATCTGGAAGAGAACGGCAAAGACGCTCGGGTGGTACCTGCGCGTGCAGGCCTCGTCGGGCCGGACCGTCTTGGCGATATTGAGGCGGCGGTCTTTCGCTCCGAAGTACGGAAGGCCGGACATGTGCACGTCGGCGGGGTCGACGAGAACGTCGACGGCGATCACCACGTCGGCGCCCATCTCTCGTGCGACGCGAAGCGGGAGCGGATCGGACACGCCACCGTCGATGAGAAGATGATCGTTCACCCACACCGGCGTGAACAACCCGGGGACGGAAAGGCTGGCGCGCACCGCCTCGACGAGGCTCCCGTCCGTGATCACGTACGGTGACCCGGACTCGAGGTCCGTCGCTACCGCCGCGAAAGGCCGCTCCAGTTCACGGAACGTGGCGTCGCCGAACGAGCGCCGAAGCATCCGCACGACCTCGCCGCCCGACGTCCAGCCGGACCACGGAATCGTCGGCAGCAACGTCTTTGCCGCGCGAAGGAAGGATGTAGAACGCCACTCGTGTTCGAGGTCGTCGAGAGAGGCGCCGCATGCGTAGGCTCCACCCACGTAGGCCCCCATGCTCGTCCCAGCGATCAGATCGGGGACGATTCCGTTCTCCTCGAGAACCCGGAGAACCCCAATGTGCGCGGATCCCCGCGCGCCACCGCTCGAGAGAGCAAGTCCGACGATCGGTTTCGCCACGCCACCTCCAGGGCCCATCCTAGCCTTCCACAGAGGGTGAGGCAAAGAGAAAGGCGGGGGCGAACGGCCGTCTGCAACAAGAAAGAGAGAAACGCGGAGAGCCGCAGGCTCGAAAGCCGCGCACTCTCCGCGCTCCCTTCCAACACTCTGCTGAACTACTCGCTGATGGCTCCAACCGGGCACTGATCGACCGCATCCTGGATGCAGTCGTCATCGTAGTCGGCGCCCTTGACGACATGAGCTTTTCCGTCCGACTTCAGTTCGAAGACGTCCGAGCAGACCTGAGCGCAAAGACCGCAGCCCACGCACATGTCTGGATCGACGACCGGCTTGGACATGATTCCTCCTTCCTCCCGATGAGGTGGCGGAAGGATAGCACAGCCGCGGAGGAGAGCCAACCGCCCGCCGTCCCGTTTTGAGTGCCCCGATCGATCGGCTATAGTCAAGGCCATTCGAGAGGCAAGGAGGGGGACCCGAATGATGAACCGAGTTGCATTGGCTGTCGGCGTCATCTGCCTCGCCATCGCTCCCCTCGCGTGGGCTGACGCGGCGCTTGACGCCGCCCTGGCGCTCATCCCCGCCGGCGGAGATGTCGCGATCCACTACGACGATGCCGGGCGGGCGGCGCTGGAGTCGGCGATCGGCGCGCGGGAAGACGCTGTCGGAGTGACCGCGTCGTTCGACGCGATGAGCGAAGATG
>CAIOLV010000023.1 GCA_903859225.1 uncultured bacterium | reverse complement strand
TTCGGCATCAAGGGGGGCGCGGCGGGGGGCGGACGCGCTCAGGTTGTGCCGATGGAGGATTTCAACCTCCATCTCACGGGAGACTTCCATGCCGTTACGGCGGCCCACAACTTGATTGCCGCGGCGCTCGACGCGCGCCTTCTCCACGAGCGGGACTTCAGCGATGAGGGATGGACGGCCCGCGGGCTCAAGCGACTGCGGATCGACCCATACAGCATCGTTTGGCGGCGGGTGCTCGACACCTGTGACCGATCGCTGCGACATGTCGTGATCGGCCTTGGAGCGAGAGGCGACGGAGTTCCGCGCCAGTCCGGGTTCGAGATCACCGCTGCGTCCGAAGTCATGGCCTGCCTTGCGCTTGCCAACGACCTCAGCGACCTCCGGCGACGAATCGGGCGGATCGTGGTTGCGTTCAGCACCGACGGGGAGCCCGTGACGGCGGAGGACCTCGGGGTGGCCGGGGCGGCCACCGCTCTCATGAGAGACGCAGTGAACCCGACGCTCGTGCAGACGCTTGAAGGGCAGGGCGTGTTCGTCCACGCCGGCCCCTTCGCCAACATCGCGCACGGCAACTCGTCGATCATCGCGGACCGAATCGCGCTCAAGCTGGCCGATGTCGTCGTCACGGAGTCCGGGTTCGGCGCCGACATTGGGATGGAGAAGTTCTGCGACATCAAGTGCCGAGCGAGTGGACTCGTGCCGGATGCCGCGGTGTTGGTCGCGACGGTCCGCGCACTGAAGATGCACGGCGGCGGTCCGCGCGTGTCGCCTGGAAAGCCGCTCCCGGAACCCTACACCCGCGAGGACCTCGGCCTCCTCGAGGCGGGACTCGGCAACCTCGTCCGCCACATCGAAATCGTGCGCACGTTCGGCGTCCCGGTTGTGGTCGCGGTGAACCGCTTCCCGCAGGACTCGGCGAGGGAGCTCGATCGGGTGAAACGGGAAGCCTCTCGTTCGGGCTCGGTCGCCGTGGTCGCCGATCATTGGGCCAAGGGAGGTCTCGGCGCTCTGGATCTCGCCGACGCCGTGACGGAGGCCGCGGCCGAACCCAACGCGTTCCGATTCCTCTATCCGCTCGACATGCCGTTGCGCGAGAAAATCGAGACGATCGCGCGCGAAGTCTACGGAGCAGGCGGCGTCAGCTACAGCGACGTCGCGGAGCGAGACCTCGAGCGCTGCGAGCGGCTCGGGTTCGGACAGCTTCCGGTGTGCATGGCCAAGACCCATCTCTCTTTGTCGCACGATCCAGACCAGAAGGGAGTGCCAACCGGTTTCACGCTCCCCATTCGCGAGGTCCGCGTGAGCGCCGGCGCCGGGTTCGTGTATCCGCTGTGCGGCGACATGCAGACCATGCCCGGCCTGCCGGTCCGTCCGGCGTTCATGGGCATCGATCTCGATGCCGGCGGGGACCTCGAGGGCATCTCGTAGCCGGACGACTGCGCCCTGTTGCTGTCACGGGCCTCACGTGGTATGGTCACACCGATGGAGAATCGGGAACAGATCGACGTTCAAGCCGTGTTCGACCGCCACCCGTTTGCGCGGCAGATCCTTCTCCGCCTGGCTGCTGCAGGCCACGAGGCAGTGCTGATCGGCGGCGCCGTCCGCGATGGGCTTCGACGGCGCTGGGGGGAACCCGTCGCCTATCCTCCCGACGATGTGGACATCGCCACCTCGGCCCTCCCCGGAGAGATCCGGAGGTTGTTCGCCGGCCATCCGATCGTCGGAGTCGGCGAGGAGTTCGGCGTGATCGTCATCGTCTCGTCCGATGGGCGGCCGTACGAGGTGGCCACCTATCGTGTTGAGGGGGACTACGACGGGCGGTGGCCGGCACGCGTCGAGCTGGTCCGCGATCTGGCTGGCGACGTCGGCCGGCGGGACCTGACGATCAACGGGCTCGCGGCGACGATGAGCGGCGACGTGGTGGACTTGGTTGGCGGCGTCGACGACCTCCGCGCGCGCCGCATCCGCGCCATCGGAGACCCGAACGTTCGTTTCGGTGAGGACTACCTTCGCATGCTGCGGGCCGTCCGCTTTGCGTGTCAGATCGACGGGCGGCTCGATGCGGCCACGGCGAAGTCGATCTCCGATCACGCTCCGAAGCTCGATGCGATCTCCGGAGAGAGGGTCCGCGACGAACTGCTGAGGATTCTTGCGACGCCGAGGGCGCGCTACGGCATCGAGTTGCTGGACGAGCTGCGCCTCCTCGATCACGTGATTCCCGAGCTCAACGCGGGAAAGGGCGTTCCGCAGCCGGAGGCCTATCACCCGGAGGGCGACGTGTACCAGCACACGTTGGCCGCACTGCAGGTGGCGGACACGTTCATCCACGATCCGATCGTCAAACTGGCCGTACTGCTTCACGATATTGGGAAGCCGCAGGCCTTGGCGCGAAACGACGGGGCGAACATGGGCGGACACTGCGCGCTCGGCGCGTGGCAGGCAAAGCGGATCGCGCAGCGACTGCGCCTCAGCCGCGCTGACACCGGGCGACTCACGTTCCTCGTCAAGAACCACATGCGGATCGCCGATTTTCCCGAGATGGGGCGTGGAAAACAGGTTCTCTTCCTTACCGAAGGAGAGGATGCCGGTGCGACGTCGCTGGCCGGGCGGTACCCGCGCTTCTTCGAGCTCCTGCAGGTCCTCGTTGCGGACTGCGAAGCGAGCGCCCACCGGGCGTCCGGTTGGCAGCCGATCCTCACCGAGACGTTGCGTGTCGCACGACACGTCGAGCGAGTGGGAAACCTCCAACGGGCGCGCGGCCTGGTCGACGGGCACGATCTTGGCGAACTGGGAATGCTCGACGGTCCGGAGATGGGGCGCACCCTCGGCGTTCTCCACGATCGTATCCTGGCCGGGGAGATCGCGTCGCGCGGCGAGGCTCTGGAAGCGGCGCGAGCGCTCGTGCGGGCAAGTCAAGGGACGCAGGGCGGCCGCTGACGGGACAGTCGGCCTGCGCGCGTTCATGCGGGTCCCGTACCGTATCTCATGCGCCATCGACGTCGGAAGGACGCGGACGATGCGGTGGGCGAGGGGAACGATGGGGACGCCACTTCACATCAGCAAGGACCTCGACCTGGATCTCGAAAGCCTCATCGGGCAGTGCGTCGCGGTCCTCGGAATCCGCGGATCGGGCAAGTCGAACACCGCGGGAGTCATCTTCGAAGAGCTGCTGAACAACAACTACCCCATGTCCATTGTCGACATCGAGGGCGAGTACTTCGGGCTGAAAGAGAAGTACGAGGTGCTCGTCGTGGGGACCGGCGACGGGGTGGAGATTGAGATCGACGCGGGCTGCGCGGCGGAAATCGCCGAGGTCAGCATGGAGAAGAACGTTCCCGTCGTGCTCGACCTCAGCGGTTTCCTCTCGGAAGAGCGCACCGAGGTCCTGATGGAGTACCTCTCGAGCCTGTGGAACCTCGCGGGGACGCTCCGGCGCCCGTACATCATCGGGATCGAGGAGGCGCACGAGTTCATCCCGCAGGGCGTGAAGACGGAACTGAAAGAGATGATCTCGCGGATCGCCCTGCGCGGGCGAAAACGCGGACTGGGCGCCATCGTCGTCTCGCAGCGCAGCGCGAAGGTCGAGAAGGACGTGCTGAGCCAGGCGGGGATGCTGTTCCTGCATCGCGTCGTGCACGAGGTCGACATGCGCGTCTACAGCGAACTCCTTCCGTGGCGCAAGAGCGAGGTGAAGGAGATCATCACGTCGCTCGAGACGGGGAACTGCATCTTCGTCAACGGCGAGACGGTTCGCCCGATCTACGTACGCGAGCGGGCGACGTTCCACGCCGGGTTCACGCCGTCCCTGGAAACCGTGGCGACGCCCGAGCTGAAGCAAGTCAGCGCCTCCATCATCGAGGCGATCGAACGCGCGCGGGAAGGGAAGGGCCGCCGAACCCGGGCGCAGGAGCTCGAGGAGCAGTTGGCCCGGCTTCGCGAGAAGCTCGACGAGAAGGAAGCGAAGATCGCCGAACTCGAAGACACCGCCCGGACGCTCGGGTACATCAAGGTCGAGGTCCCGCCGACTCCCGTGGCGGAACCCGTGCGTCACGAGCTCGTCTTGTCCGAGACAATCACCCACGCGCCGGCGGAAGCCGAGTTCGTCCCTCACATGATGGGAACAGCCCATCGAGAGACGGTCGAAGAGCGGTCGGCAACGCGCGAGCGGATCTCGTCGGAGATTGGTTGGGGTGTCATCGGAGTGGCTCCGACAGCGGAGACGGGGTCCGAGGTCTCTGTGCCGACTCTGCCCCCCGCTGTGAGGCGTCACGTCGACCGATTGGTCGCTCGCGTCGAACGGCGCAGCCTGTTGGAGCGCCGGGTTCTCGCCTTCCTCGTGACCCACTCTCCCGGCTCGTACACCGCGTCGCAGATTGCCGCATGGACGGACTGTGCGCGGGAGATGATCGAGGATGAGCTTCCCCACGAGCTTCTCGAAGCCGGACTGATTGCCCGCGAGCGGCGGACCGACGGCCAGCGATTCCAGAGCCGCCTCAAGACGTACGTCAGCGGCGAGTTCGCCGTCTATCTTCCCGACATCGGTGAGGGTGGGCTCCACGCGGTCACGCAGCAGTTGTCCGAGCGTCTCACTCGGATTCCCTAGGCTTCCGACGCGCAGTGGTGACATTCGTCGCGTCGGCACCCGTTGACCGGTATCAGTTTTTCTGTCATAATCTCGTTGGAAGGGGGAGCCGATGAAGATCAAGATCGCTGAGCGGCACAGTCATGCAGAGTCAAGCGAGGCTTTGCGGGCGTACGTGGTCGAGAAGACAGAGGCGCTCGAGCGGTTCTTCGACCGGATCATCAGCGTGGACGTTGTTCTGTCTGCAGAAAAGGAACGACAGACAGCCGACTTCCACGCGCACCTGACGAACAAGAAAGTCATCACCGCCAAGGAAGAGTCGACGGATATGTACGCGTCCATCGACAAGGCCGTCGATCGGCTCCGTCGGCAGTTGGTCAAGTTCAAGGACCAGTTGATCGACGTCAAGGAGAGGGGAGCGGGGACCGGCGGGGAAGGCGGAGAAGGGGCTCCGTGGAGCCTCGAGAAGCAGATCGTCCGTACTGAGACGCGATTCTACAAACCGATGAGCCCTGAGGAAGCGGCAATGCAGCTCGATGCCATCGAGAAGGGATTCCTCGTCTTCGTGGATTCGGAAACGGACGCAGTGGCAATCATCTACCATCGACGTGACGGCAACTACGGACTGATCGAACCGCGGCGCTAGCGTCGCGGGCGGGGGAGGGATCGGGGTAGGGACTTGGCCAAGATCCTCGTGTTGTTCTCGGGCAGCCTCGCGAGCCGCGTCGCCGGGGCTCTGGCGCAGCATCATCCAGACGTGGACTCCATCCAGCTTCTTCACTTCCGGTCTCCATTTGCGGCCGAGAACGAGGAACTGCGTGACGTGGTGCGCGACGAGTGGTCGGGGACGACCCTGCGGACGCAGTCGCTGAAGCGCGAGTACCGCAGATTCGTCGAGCCGGAGGAGGAGCCGTTCTCGCTCCGGCGTGCCTGTGTCCAATGCCGAGCGCTTCTCGTTGCGAGGTCCGTCCGCTACATGGAACGCACGAGCGCGGACTACCTTGTCACAGGCGAGCGGCTCGGACGCCATGGCCTCGGGTCCGAGGAGATGGATTGGCTGGCCGAGCGATACGGAGTCCAGGGCCGGATTCTGAGGCCGCTCTGCTACAGACCCGGACGCGGGCTCGGGGCGTTGGCTGCGTGGGGTCGCCTCGACGCTGCAGAGGGTCCCCGCGCGATGGGGGACGGCGAGCTGGCTGAAATGGCGGCGGCGTTGGGGCTCCAGACAGGAAACAGGATGGGGTCGTGCGGGCGCTGTAAGCTGACCGTGCCGGGGT
>CAIOLV010000022.1 GCA_903859225.1 uncultured bacterium | reverse complement strand
TTCCAGGGGCCGATTGCGGCTGTCAAGGTCGGGCGGAAGGACGGCAAGCTGGTCGTCAACCCCGACGGCGATGCCCTCGCGGCGAGCGGAGTGGACATCTCCGTCGCGGGCACGGAGAGAACGGTCACGATGGTCGAAGGCATGATGGACGAGTTGTCCGAGGCCGACGTCGTCGATGCGATCGAACTGGCTCACGCCGCGATCCGACAACTCATCGATCTGCAGAAGCGGTTCACCGAGCGAGTTGCCCCCGTGAAAGTGGTCGTCGAACCCGCGCCTGCCTCCGCCGGCGTGAACGTCGATCAGGTGCGCGATCTCGTGTGGAACGAGTTCCCGAACCTTCACACCTTGGGAAGCAAGCAGGCGCGGGCGGACTTCGTCGACATCCTTCGCGAGCGGGCCGTGGAAAAGCTGGCATTGCGTGACCCGAACGGGGTCGTGCTGCCTGCAAGCGCCGCAGGAGTCGGCGCCGCAGTGGACAAGCTCCTGAAGGAGTACATGCGTCGGCAGATCCTGGACCGAGGCCTCCGTCTGGACGGACGAGGGCCGGAGGACATCCGACCCATCTCGTGCCGCGTCGGGGTTCTGCCACGCACGCACGGCTCGTCGCTGTTCACGCGCGGCGAGACCCAGAGTCTGGGGATCGTCACTCTCGGCGCGACCCGCACCGACGAGCAGATCATCGACCAGATGATGCTGGACGGGCGGAAGCGGTTCATGCTGCACTACAACTTCCCGCCGTTCTCGGTCGGCGAAGTGGGCCGCATGGGGTCCCCCAACCGCCGGTCCATCGGACATGGCTATCTGGCTGAGAACTCTCTCCAGGCCGTCATTCCGAGTGAGGAAGAGTTCCCGTATGTCGTTCGCGTCGTATCGGAGATCCTGGAGTCGAACGGTTCTTCGTCGATGGCTACGGTATGCAGCGCGTCGCTCGCGATGATGGACGCAGGAGTCCCGATCCGGAAGCCGGTGGCCGGCGTGGCGATGGGCATGATCGAGGACCCGATGTCGAATCGCCGCGTCATTCTCACCGACATCCTCGGCACCGAGGACCATTTCGGGGACATGGACTTCAAGGTCGTTGGCACGCGCGATGGCGTGACGGGCTTCCAACTCGACGTGAAGGTCGGCGGCATCGACAGCGCCACCCTCGGCCAAGCTCTCAACCAAGCGAAGCGGGCACGTACGGCCGTTCTTGATGAGATGGAGCGCGCCATCGCCGCTCCTCGCGCCGAGCTCTCGCCGTACGCGCCGAAGCTGATCACGATCACAATCCCCGTTGACAAGATCGGCCTCGTCATCGGACCCGGAGGCAAGACGATCCGCCAGATTATCGAGGACACCGGCGCCCAGATCGACATCGCCGACGACGGCACCGTGAGGATCGCCTCCGTCGACGGAGCGTCGGCGACCGCAGCCAAGGAGCGCGTCGAGGACCTAACCTCCGAGTTGGAGGTCGGGACGGTCCTGAAGACGCACGTGACCCGCATCGTCGACTTCGGAGCGTTCGTCGAGCTGCGGGGCGGCGGCGAAGGCCTCGTCCACGTTTCGAACCTAGCTTCGGGTTTCGTGGAGAACGTCCGCGACATCGTTTCCGTGGGCGACGAGATCACGATTGAGGTCATCGGCCAGGACAAGATGGGCCGCCCCGACCTGCGGCGCCTGGAGGAAGGCGAGGAGCCGGGCACTCATGAGCCGCGGACCCGCGAGCCGCGCGGCCGCCGAAGCGATCGCGGAGACCGCGAGGGTCCCCGCCGCGGCAGCAGCGAGAAGCGAGCGGACTCCGCTCCGTCTGTCCAGATTAAGGAGGGCGACATCATCGACGGCACCGTGACGAACACCACGGATTACGGCGCCTTCGTCGAGCTCGCGCCCGACGTCACGGGCCTCATCCACATCTCGGCCCTGTCCGAGGATTACGTGCGCCGCGTGACCGACGTGGTACACACCGGCGACCCCGTGAAGGTCGAGGTCTTGAACATCGACGAGCGGGGCCGCTACAAGCTGCGCCGCATCGAGCCCGAGGGCACGAAGAAGCGCGAGCCCGAGCGAACGTCGACCCCGGCCGAGCCGGACCATGACGCGGCGGCGCCGCGCGCCGAGGGACAACGTCCCGAAGCACCGCGTGCCGAGGCGCCGCGGAGCGAACGACGACGGGAGGCCGACGCCCCGCACGAGCAGGGAACGCAGCAGGAGGCAGACTCGCGGCGACGCCGGCCGCACGCCCGCAAGGAGGACGCGCCTCCGCCGGCAGTGGAGATCGAGCCCCTCCAGTCCGAAGAGGAGTCGTCGCTCGGATCCGAGGACCGGTGGTAGGCAAGACGCTCTACGCCGGGGCGAGAAGCATCAAGCTGGAGAACGGACTGCGGATCCTCGCCGAAGAGGTTCCGCAGTCCCGTTCCGTCAGCGTCGGTGTCTGGATCAACGTCGGCTCTCGGGACGACCCCGACCACGCGGCGGGCCTCGCCCACTTCCTCGAGCACTTGATGTTCAAAGGGACGACGACGCGAAGCGCGCTTCGCGTCTCGCAGGAGATCGACTCCGTCGGCGGCTTCCTCGATGCCGCAACCGGAAAGGAATCGACGTTCTTCTACGCCGACGTACCGGACGACGGGCTCGCCAAAGCGACCGACCTCTTGCTCGACCTCGTCTTCCACCCGGCGTTCGCGCCGGACAAGATCGACCTCGAACGCAATGTCGTCCTTGAAGAGATCCGCGGCTACGACGACGACCCCGAACAGCGAGCGTTCGACCAGTTCGTCGAGGGCCTGTGGGCCGATCATCACCCGCTATCGCGGGCGGTGCTCGGAACACGCGCGTCGATGGAGTCCGCGACGCGGGATGACGTGGTCGACTTCCATCGGACCTTCTACCAACCGTCGAACATGGTGATCGCCGCCGCAGGCGCCATCGACATCGACGCCTTCTTTGCCGACATCGAGCGCCGCGTCCCGCCCACCTCGACGGAGGTCTTTCCGAGAGCCGGACGGCGGACTCCGCCGGCCTTCCAGACACTGCGGGCCCATCATGTCCAGCCGACCGGCCAGACGCACATCTACCTCGGGCTTCCCGGCCCGGTGTCGAGCGATCCGAACCGCTATCCCCTCGAGCTGGCGAACGCCGTGCTGGGCGATGGAACGAGTTCACGCATGTTCATCGCGATTCGCGAGGAGCGTGGGCTCGCCTACGCCGTGCAGAGCGCGGTCAGTCGGTTCAGCGACGCAGGCTTCTGGCTGTCGTACGCCGCTGTGGCCCCCGACACCGCCGATGCGGTCGTCGCTCTCCTCGTCGGCGAGCTCGACCGCCTGCGCTCCGAGCCGGTTCCCGAGGAGGAGTTGGCGCTCGCCAAGTCGCGCCTGCGGGGATCGCTGATCCTCGGGCTCGAATCGAATGCCCACCGCGCGATGCGTCTCGGCAACGCCGCGCTCAGCGAGCGGGAAATCCTGTCGCCCGACGCGATTCTGGCCAAACTCGCCGCCGTGGACGCAGACGACGTCAGCGCCGCCGTGGAGCGGTACAACCAGCCCGGAAACGTGAACCTCGTAACCGTCGGACCCACGCCAAGCTAGGCCTTTGTCGTCCGGCGCAGGCTGGTGTACGATCCGGACACCATGGCCATTGCAATCTATCCGGGCAGCTTCGACCCCATCACTTACGGGCACATCGACATCACGCGCCGGGCGCGCAAGCTGTTTGGCAGGCTGGTCATCGCCGTCGTCGCCAATCCGCACAAGAATCCTCTGTTCACCCTCGAGGAGCGCGTCGAGTTGACCAAAGACGCGCTGCGCGAGGAGGGCCTGAGCGAAATCGAGGTGACGAGCTTTGACGGGCTCCTCGTCGAGTGCGCGCGGGCACACGGAGCCGACGCGATCGTCCGCGGCCTCCGAGCCAACTCCGACTTCGAGTACGAGTTCCAGATGGCGCTCGCCAACCGCGATCTCGCCCCGCAATTCGAGAGCGTCTTCTTCATGACCGCCGGCAACTACAGCTTCCTCGCCTCGTCGATGGTCAAGGAAGTTGCCTCCTACGGCGGCGACGTCTCCAACTTCGTCCCGAAGTCCGTCCAGAAGGCATTGCGCGAGAAGCTGGGCGCGAGGTAGCTGGCGCACGTTGCAGCGTAGCTCCGCGATGGCCTGTCTCGACTCGGCCTTCGATCTACGCGTCGCTCGGCGCCTCGGCGACGACCACGTCGTGGTCCGGCAGCGTCGCCTCGACGGTACGCAAGGGACGGTACGCGTAGGCAGCGAACGCGGCGACCATTGCGAGCAGGCCGCCGAATACGAGCATCAATGCCATCCCCGCTCCCGGCCCCGTCCCGACGAGAGGCCCAAAGACTCCCGCGAGGGCCCCGCCTTGGCGCATCCCGGGCTCGAACACGCGGTCCGCGAGGGGACCGGCAAGGAGCATCGAAAGCGGCGACCCGAACTGGGCCATCATCAGACGAACGGAGAACACCCGCCCCTGCAGGTCAGGCGGTACCTTGGACTGCCAGATGGACTGACTCGACGCGTTCACCGTCGGGAAGATCATCGCCATCACGAACATCGTCGCCGCCCAAGCGGGCAGAGACCGCCCGACGCCCACCCCGACGAGGCCGATGAGCCCTCCAAGCGCACACCCGGTCAGGACGCCGTGCACGCGCGTCTTCGGACCACCCCAGAGGCTCAGGAGGACTCCGCCGACCACCCCACCGATTCCGGCAGCCGACTGGACGCTCCCGAGGATGAGGCTGTTGTTCCCCGTGCGGGCGAGGATCATCGGCGCGAGCACGGTGAATCCGAACGTCGTCGTCACGTTGAACACGAAGAACATGCAGAGGAGCCCGAGCAACCCACGACGAGACGCGATGTAGCCGAAGCCGTACGCCGCCTCGCGGAAGAGGCTCCCGCGCCCCTTCACCCCCTCGGCGGACACGGTGGGCTGAGGGATGTGCACGAAGAGAAGGATCGTGATCGCCGTCGTCATCGTCGCAAGGTCGACGCCCATGATCCCGGCGATGCCGATGGGCGCGAGGAGAATGCCCGCGGCGATCGGCGCGAATACGCCGGAGATCGAACCGGCCAGCGACATCATTCCGCTGGCCCGGGCGTACTGCGACTTGTCCACGAGCACGCTGATCGTCGACGAGTACGCCGGGAACTGGAACGCGTTGAACGTCCCAATCAGGGCGACCACGATGTACAGGTGCCAGATCTCGAGGGTGCCCGTGACGTAGATGAGGAGGATGGTCAACGTTCCGAGGCCCGCCGCAAGGTCGGACAAGATCATCAGAAGCTTGCGATTCGACCGATCGACGATCGCTCCAGCGAGCGGGCTGATGAGGATCACCGGCGCGAACGCGCAGACTCCGACAAGGGCGAGCGCCGTCGCCTGACCCGTCTTCTGCCAAGCCCAGATCGTCATCGCGAACTGGGTCATCCCCGTTCCCAACAGCGACACGAGCTGGCCAGCCCAGATCGCGGTGAACGTCCCCATGCCCTTCCACGGCTCGCGCTTCATGCGGTCTCCTTGACGCAGCTGCCGAAGTAAGTCCTGACTCCCTGAGGGATTCGCCACGGCTACGCTCTCCCGAGCTGTGAAGCATCCCCCCATTCTGTCGCGGCGCATGATAATAGAACAATGTGATGTTTCTGTGCATCCTGTCGTCCGCAACGTCCGGCGCCGCCTAGAGATGAAGCGGGCGGCGGGCGGCGTTCGCGATCGCGAACGTTGCCGGCACGCTCGCCAAGGTCACGAGAGCGAACTTCGCGAAGGGCGGCAGACTCAGACTCAGCACCGCATACTGAAACGCCAGGATGACCGGCACGTGGAAGATGTACGCCGCGTACTGGCTCCTCCCGAGCGCCCGCGCTAGGCCGCCGCCCCAGTTCACGTGCTCGCGGAAGAGAACGACAAGCCCGATGCAGAGAGAGCTGCAGAGGAACGCCTCCCACGTCACGCGGACGGCATCGAACGCCGCGCCCTCAAGCGGGATGAGCTTGTATAGGCCCAGTGAGTACGCGTACCAGAACGCTGCCAGAGCGACGCCGACGAGGAGCCAGTTTCGCCCGGCCTTCGCCGAGACGCTCTTCAGCCAGTCGCGCCGGTAGGCCATGACTCCGAGCACGAAGAACGAGAGATCCCGCGGCACGTCGGCGAATGCGACCCGGAAGAAGCCGAGGAGGTAGTCCCAGCGATCGATCGGGAACGGGACGCGAATGAGCGCGAGAACGGGCGCCAGGAGAGCGGAGAAGACAAGCACATGCCAGGCGCGGAGCGGCCGCGAGGCAGAGACCCTGGAGGTCGCCCGCCGTCTCCAAGCCATACGCCACCCCGCATACCCCAGGCTGAAGAGAAGCAGGTGCTCGATGTACCACATGTAGCCCACGTCGATCGGCCACGCCGCTCCTGGCTTGTCCATCCCAGGAGCGGGAAAGACGAAGAGCTGAAGCGGGATCATGAGCAACGCAAAGACGAGGACCGGAAGCCCAAGCCGCAGGAGTCGGCCCTTCACAAACGGCCACCCGCCCTTCGCATCGTAGGACCTCGCCGTGAAGTAGCCGGAGATGAGGAAGAAGAGGCTCATGAAGAACGAGCGGTTCACCGTGAAGAACGGCGCGAGAATCGCCGCCCGCGCCGCCTCCTGAATTGGCCACGTGCCCCCCGTCGGCCCGTACGCCTGGCCGACATGGTGGGCGATCAGGAGCATGGTCAGCCCGACCTTCAGGTTGTCGAGGTAGTAGAGCCTCTCACGATTCGCCATCTCCGCGCCTCCTGATGACCCGACATTGTCCGCGAGGGTAGCGGGGTGTTGAAGGGCAGGCAAGTCCCACCACTGGCATGGGCTACGATAAGAGCTCGCGCGTCGCGAGGTCCACGCCCGCCCGCAGTTCCTTCTCGTACGTCACGGCCTGTCGCACCGGGCGCATCCCGGCGCGCTCGTACACGCGGAGTGCGCCGGTCAGGTTCTGCGAGTCCATGTCGAGTTCGACCGCCGTGTAGCCGCGCCGCCGGAATTCTGCGAACGTGTGATGGAGCATGGCGAGGGCGATGCCGCGCTTCCTCCACGCGGGGCGGACACCGAGGCCGGTGACATAGCCGCGCGTCGAGTCACCGGCGATATGCGAGGCGCAAAGGGAGATTCCGGCGATCTCGTTGCCGTCCACCGCAAGGAACCAAAGGGTCGGATCGAATCGCTCGCCCTCACTCTCGATCTGCTCGCGCCAGTCTGCGAGGGCCTGGTCGAATGGCCGCTCGATGAATCCCCAGTGGTCGCGCCACGTCTCGAGGTAGAGCGCCACAAGGGCATGCAGGTCGTTATCCACGTCCACGGTCCGCAACGAAACGCCCTCCGGCCACACCGCCACCGGAGTCGACGAGGAGAGGTCGATCCGCATGTGGTTCGCGACTCGCACCGCAGCAAATCCAGCGCGCTCGAGGGCGGCCGCACGCGCGCTGTCCTTCTTGGCGATCCCAGAGACCGCCGCCACTCGAGCACCGTCGGCCGCGAGCGGGACGAACTCCTGCGCCCGGTCGAGACACCAGGCGTGCATCCAGTCCCAGAGCGCGGAATCCTGCTCATGGAATGGGTGCGTGACGCCGGCGCACCCGATCTCCGCGTAGGGCTCCCCGGGGTTCGAGATGTTCGCGATCCCTACGAGCGCGCCGTCCGCATCGAACACGAGGCGCAGGTCCGTCGCTTGGTCGAATCTGGGGCTCTTCCACCACGCCTCGACGTTCTCGCGCGTGATCTGGTTCTCGCCGTAGAACTTCTGCGACCTCGCGTTCATCATCTCGACCGCGCGGTCCACGTCGCCAATCTCAGCGGCTCGGGCGGTCCATCCCGCAGGCAGCGTCCCGACTCCCATTGCGTTCCTCGTCGTCACAGCATCTCCTTTGCCCTCTCGCGCAGCTCGACACGAGTAGGTCGCCACCGCGGCAAGAGAAGGTTCACTCGGCCGTACGTCGGTCTCGCGCCTGCAGGGATAGCCCGCCTACAGCCGCTTGATGAGAAGGTCCTCCGTGTGCCCGTCTATGTATGCATCGACGGAGCCGAATGCCCCGTAGCCAAGTCGGTGGAAGAATCCGGGGGACTGGAACGACAGACAATGGCTGCTCACCGAGATGCATCCATGCTCCCTAGCGATCCGCTCGGCACGGGTCAGAAGCTCGCGCCCGTAGCCTTGCCCTCGGTACCGGGAATCGATCCACAACGCCTCGAGCGCCATGATGCGGATGGTCGTGTACGCCTCGAGCCCTGCCACGGCACGTCCCTCTTCGTCGCGGAGGACCAGGTGAACGGCGATGCCCGGGTAGTCCATCTCCTCCCCGGCGTGCCGAACGCAGTAGTGGTAGAGACCCTTCCCGACGACGCGCATGTCGTCACGGGTCGGGTTGGGGTCGAGCCGATAGCCGTCGCGCTCGCTGCGCGCGGCGAGGCTGGCGGTCTTCTCTCGCGTGGTCGGGCCCGGCAGACGCTTCGTCAGCACGTGCTCCGTGACCCCGAACGGGTACCCGTCGAAGATGCCTCTGAGCTCGTACCCGATCGTCGGGTAGAAGTCAGCGCCCTGCCAAGAGAAGGTCCATGTCCCCGCGGCAACGCATCCCTTCTCGTGAGCGATCCGCTCGGCCTCGAGCACAAGCCAACTGGCCAAGCCTCGTCTGCGATACGCCTCGTCGACCCACAGGACTTCCAGCCACATCACACCGAGCACTGAGCCGGCGTTGATCCCGCCCACGACGGCACCTTTCGAGTCGCGCACGGCGAGGTCGACGGCGAAGCCTCCCTCCTCCCGGCCGGGAAAGTCGAAGCGTCCGCCCGTCTCTTCCACGTTGTACTCGTGGAGACTACGAGAGATGAGTGCCTGTTCCTCTTTGGCTGGAGCATCGG
>CAIOLV010000021.1 GCA_903859225.1 uncultured bacterium | reverse complement strand
GTGTTGATCAACGGGGGGAACGCGATCCGACGCGACGGCACGCACACATTCCTCTCCGATTCTGACCGGTTGACGCTCCTTCCCCCGGTCGGTGGAGGTTGACTCCGACCGGCATCGGCGGGGGCTAGAGTCGATCTGCGTAGGCGGCGATTGAGGCCGCGGGACGAGGTCAGAAGGGGAATCGGGGGAGGTTGGCTGTGCACACGGCGGTTCGTGAGCAGCTAGGGCCGTCCACCGACCGGGCTGATGCTAGAAAGGGAATCGGGGGAGCTTGGCTGCTCACACGGCGGCTTGTGAGCAGCTAGGGCCGACCACGGGCCGGGGTTGTGGTCGGCGCGCTCGTGCCAGAAAGGGAATCGGGGAGCTCCCGGAGGATGCTCCCCGATCGGTGTGGTGGCTATCCGCAAGGAGGTTAGCGGAAGAGCAGCTCTTGGGCTGCATCGATAGACTGCCTCGCGGATGTGAGGTGCGTGTGAAGAGCCGATGACCGGGCCGTGTGCGTCTCCGACGGTGGAATACCACCCTGTCGCGAACCTCAAACCCTGTGCTACCTGGTGCGTTGCACGTCTAGCCTCAATGCGTGCTGCGAAACGCTTCGCACTTTGCCTTCATGCTGGCTGCGAAACGGGCTGCGGTTCAGGTCAGCGCCGGGCACGAAGCGCTTGGCGTTTCGCTTCGATGCTGGCTGCGAAACGCGCTTCGTCAATCACGAACCGATCGTGCGTTCCACGGCCGACGAGTTCGACCTCGTCGTGCGCCTCGATCCGAAAGGAAAGGCGGCGTCGATCGACTTCCACGAGTTCGGCCGTCACGGTGACGTGCATCCCAGGGGGCGTCGCGGCGACGTGTTCGAGCGAGATGGAGGTTCCGACGGTCTTCTGCCCTACAGGTAGCGTCGGATCGACCATCGTGCGGGCGCAGTCCTCGCAGAACCCGACGAGGACGGGCGTCGCCAACACGTCCACGAGGCCGCTTCCAAACGCGCTGGCAAGATGCTCCTTGCCGACCAGCCAAGTCTGAGAGCGCTTCGAGCCAACGTTCACCATGGGATTCCCTTTCCCGCGTTGCCGTCGCGCTGGCGGCGCGCCGCGGCGCAGATCACGCGGTGAGATCGAGAGTGTACAACTGGGGCCGACGATCAGCGAGCTTGTCGTTGTGCGAGGTGAGCGACTTGTCTCGGGCTTTCGATGGGTCGATCTCGACGACGGCGGCCTCCGTGCGGTTGGGAGACAGGCGGACGAGCACTGCGCCGTCGGGGCCGACGACCTGGCTCTCGCCGGTGTAGCGCAGCTCCTTGCCGCTTCTCGCTTCGCTGCCCACTCGATTGGCCGTTGCGGCGAAGACTCCGTTCTCGAACGCGCGGACCGCCATCGTCCTCTGCCCCAGCCCGGGGAGGACCAGGTTCGACGGGTGAACGATGAGGTCGGCGCCGAGCAGCGCGAGCGAGCGCGCCGACTCCGGGAAGACGTGGTCGAAGCAGATCATGATGCCGACGCGGGCTCCGGAAACGTCGCAGGTCGCGAACGGGCGGTCGCCAGGGAGGAAGAACCTCTTTTCGAGGCCGAAGAGGTGGATCTTGCGGTAGCTGGCGACGCATCCGGCGGGTCCGACGAGCACGGCGGAGTTGTACATCCCGTTCGGTGATGCTTCCGGGAGGCCGCCGACGGCGTGGCAATCGTGTGCACGGCAGAACGTGATGAGTTCCTGCGTGGTCGGGCCATCGGGAATGGGCTCCGCGAGGCCGGAGACTTCTCGAGCGTCGACGAACTGATAGCCCGACGCGAAGAATTCCGGCAGAACCCAGAGATCGGCGGAGTATGCCTCCATCATGGCGAGTGCGGCGTCAACGTTGCGGCGCCGCTCGCCGAAGACGGGGTCCGTCTGGACGATACCCACGCGCATGTGCTGAGCGCGACCGCCCTTTACGGACGGTCGCTCCTCCTCTTGGGAGCGGGCGACTAGCTGCACCCGCAACTGCCGACGTAGAATTTCACGACGACGATGATGGCGACCAGGACATAGAACAGCGCCGAGTAATCGGATCCCATAGTTCCTCCTTTGCGAGACGCACTGGCGCCCCGCCCCTGCTCGCCGCTTGGGGCGATTCGAGGCATTCTACCACCCCTCACTCGCCGACCGCGACCTCGAAAGTGCGGGGCGCGTAGCGAAGGATGGCTTCTGGAAAGGCGAGAATGGAGACGTAAAGCCACGTCTCGCCCTGGGCCCGTTCCACGCCGATGCGGAGGCATTGGGCGATGTCCTTGAACAATCCGAAGTCCGGACGGAGGGCCCCGGGTGTCGTCGCGGAGTACGTCGCGCCCAGCGTGAGCCCCCATCCATCCTGCGATTCCACCTCGGCGTTGAGATTCCATCCCGAGACGGCGAACGGCTCGAGATCGGCATCGAGGCGAAGCGAGAGCGAAACGAGATCGGCTTTCGACGACAGGGTGAGCGACGATTGCTCGAATCGTCGGTCGGTCGTGTCGAGTGGCAGTCGCCACGCGGCGGTGCGGATGCCGTCCGTCCACTTCCCACGAAGATCGAACTCCGTGATCTGCCCCTTGGCGGGGCTGAACGCGCTCGCGACCGTCCAATCCGCCAGGGCATGCCACGCGACGGTGGCGCGAACGAGGCCGGGCCCGTCCGCGAGGTTGTAGCTGCCGGAGAGCTTGACGTCGACGGGCCCCTTTCGTTCCACGGACCACCGCAGCTCGTGCCCGGCGCTCGATTGGTCGGAGTCGAGCGGACTCGACCCGAGGACCCACGTGCTCGACCACGCGAGATCGACATCTCCCACCGTCGCCGTCGGCGTGAACGCGAGCGAGAGCTGGGTACGCCTTCCCTGCTGGCCGTCGTAGAGGGATCCTTGAGCGGAGGCCCCGGGCAGGATGTGGAACCCGCCGAGGTCGAACGCCTCCATGGTCGCGGTCACGAGTCCCGACACACGGAAAGCCTCGCGCAGGGGTTCTCCGAGGATTCCCTCTCTCAGCCATCCGGCGGTCAATCGGGGCACTACGCGGAGCGACTCCCATCGAATCGGCGTGAGGTCGAGAGCCAGTTCCGGCAGCCGTTCGGAGAGGCGCGTAGCATCGGTCGTCGTCGAGCGAAGGTCTCGCGTGGCTTCAAGGGTCAGGTCGCCGATCCCCGTCTTGCCCGTGAGGAGGAACGAGTACGACAGGCGTTCCCGCTCTCCCTTCTTCTCGTACGCAAGCCTGCCGGTCCCCTCCCACCCCTCGCTCAGGGTGGACGTGTGTTGCAGCTTGAGCGACGTCTCGGAGTCGCCGACCTTCGCCGGCAGGCGGTAGCCAGAGATCTCGCCGCGCTCGCCTCCGAAGTCATAGCGCAGTACGCCGCCAAGGCCCACTTCACCGTATCGAGTGAACAGGTCGACATTGACGTTCCCGTACAGCGCCTCGCTCCAGAAGAAAGGAAGGCTCCACTTCGCGAACCAACCCCGCTCCTCGCTTCTGCCGATGGCGGGAAACAGGGGAGCCTCGAGGGTCTCCGCGAGCGGCTGGACATAAATCGGCAGCCACACGATGGCGACTCCGGCCGCCCGTCCCGTGAGCCCGTAGGCGACGAACAGCCGGTCCGGGTAGAGGAGAAGCCGCTCGGCGCGCAGGCTGTACGGCTGTTGCGCGAGACCCACGCTGCAGCAGTCGCACGTCGTCAGCTCGCTGCCGTAGGCCTCGATCAGGGCGACGTGACCGCTTTCGAACGTGAGTCGACCACGATCGGCGCGAAAAAAAAGCTCCGTCTCGACTCCCGCGGAGTTCTTGAACCTCGTTGAGCCGGCGAGCGCGGTGGCCTCTGCGGAGCGCGCCAGGACCGCGCCCGTCTCGGCGTCGACTTCGGCCAGGAGCGTGTCGCTCTCGATGGCGAGACTCCCGCCGACCTCCAGCGCGACGTGGCCGGACGCCGAGACTCGCCAACTGGCAGATTGCACTTGTTCGAGCAGGAGCAAGTCCGCGCGGATCGACGAGTCTTCGAACGTCGCGTCGACCGTTCCTGTGGCGCGAAGCTGCGTTCCATCCTCTGAAACGTAGAGCTCATCGCAGTCGATGTGAACTGGGACGGTCGCGCTGCGCGCTGCAGGAGCGAGGACGACAAGTGCGAGCAAAGGGACGATCAGGAACGGGAGCCGCGTTCGGACGCGACTCCACACGTCGCGCGACGCGAGTCGATCGACGCGCAAGAAGAGCAAAAGCCCGAATGCACCGAACAGGATATCGGGCAGCCAAGCGGCCAGCGCGGGATCCATCGCGCTGCGACGACCGAGGGTCTGCGTCCACCAGAGGACCCCTTGATACACCGCGACGAGCAGAAGCCCGAGGACGATGCCGACGGAGCGGCTGCGCGGCAGGAACGCAAGACTGAGCGAGCCGCTCAACAGGACGAAGATGACGGCGGCGAGCGGCAGCGCCATCTTGAGGTGAATCTCGACCAAGTACTCGTTTACTCGCTGGCCGTTCGCCCGCGCCTGAGCGACGCGCGTCCAAAGTTCGGTGATGCCCATCTCGGACGTCGTCCTCGACCGCGACAGAAGCTCGGAAATGCCTTGGTCGATCGGAAGGACAAGCGTTGCGACAACGGCGGAGTAGAGGAGGTTCCCTTCGTTGTCGAAGCCGTAGACGTGGGCGTTCTCCAGAGACCACGAGTTGCCGCTCCACGTCCCCTGATCGGCGGTCAATAGGGTCAGCTGAGCCTGCGAGTCCGATTGGGCCTGTGGGAAGAGCTGTCCTGTCGTGTCGTAGATGTGGACGTCGTAGATCTTGCCGGTCGACTCGTCGTAGCGGCGGATATACAGGAACTGGTCGTTCGGCCCCTTGAAGAACGCGTTGGATGTGATGCGGGGGACCCCTTGGCGGAAGATGACGCCCCGCAAGGCGTCTTGATAGGCGCTCTCCGACGTTGGGACGAGCCAGTTGTAGACAGCAAAGTCGCCCATCGCGATCACGGTGGCGGCGATGACGAGCGGCAGCAGGACGCGGCGCAACGGGATCCCGAGAGATTCGAGCGCCACGATCTCGCGGTCGTGCGCCATCCGGCCGAGCCCGAGAAACGTCGCAAACAAGACGCTCATCGGGATCGCGACGACGAGCAAGCTGGGAACCTTGAGCAGGACGAGACGCAACAGCATCGGCATGCTGACGCCGCGGTCGACCATCAGATCCGACAGAGAGAGGATGATGTTGAGCAGGATGAAGAGAATGAGCGCGGCGAGCGCCAACGCAAAGGGCCCGATCATCTCGCGCAGCACATAGCGGTCGGAGCGACGCAGCATCACACCGCATGATAGCGAACGAGGCGATCGAGCCGCCAGCCCAGGCGTCCCGGCGTTCGTCCCGGCATGGTTCCCCTCCCAGCGATGCGGTATAGTTGCCGCAAGGAGCCATGGGAACGCGCGTTTACATCGAAACCTGGGGCTGCCAGATGAATCTCCACCAGTCGGAAGGGATTGCCGGCGTGTTGGAGCAGGCCGGCCTCTCCGTCGTAGATCGCCTGGAAGACGCAGACGTCGTCCTGTTCAACGGTTGCATGGTGCGCGGGAAGGCCGAGGAGAAGCTGCTCGGCCGCATCGGCGCCGTCGCGGAGGAAAAGCGCCGGCGGGACGTGCTGTTGGGGGTCGGCGGCTGCTTCGGACAGATCCACGGGGACGGGCTGTTCCGGCGCTCGAAGTCGATCGATTTCGTGTTCGGCACGCGTCAGCACGGAGCCCTGCCGGGGCTGATCGAGACGGCGCGTGAGCGTCGTGCGTCTCTCCTCAGTGCCGAGGATGATGCGTCCCTCGAGGAGACGCCCTTCCGCAGATCGGGCGCGGTGACCGCGATGGTGACGATCACGGAAGGCTGCTCGAATGCGTGCGCGTACTGCATTGTGCCCCGTGCGCGCGGCCCGATGCGGAGCCGAAGGCCGGAAGCCATCCTGGCCGAGGTGCGCGGTGCCGTCCAGGCGGGGCGCCGCGAGGTGCTGCTGCTCGGACAGAATGTGAACGCGTACGGGAGAGATCAGCCGGATGTCGGGGGCTTCGCGATGCTGCTCGGCCGCGTGGCCGGCGAAGGTCCGGCGCGTATCCGTTTCACGAGTTCGCATCCGCGGGACATGACGCAGGAGATCCTCGACGTCATGGCCGAGCACGGGAACGTGTGCCGTCATCTGCATCTGGCGCTTCAGTCAGGCTCGGATCGCGTCCTCGCGGCGATGAACCGTGGCTATCGCTGTGACGCATTCCTGCGCATCGTCGATGCCGCGCGGCGAACGCTTCCCGGCATCAATATCACAACGGATCTCATTGTCGGGTTCCCGGGGGAGACGGAGGCGGACTTCGAGGAGACGCTCGCCGTCGTGCGCAATGTGCGGTTCGGCTCAATCTACGCCGCGAAGTTCTCGCCTCGTCCCGGAACGCGCGCTGCGGCGCTGATCGATACCGTGACTTCGGAAGAGAAAGAGGCTCGCCTGGCGCGGGTGCTCGAGATTGAGCGCGCGATGGCCGCGGAGGAGAACGCGCGATGCATCGGTCGGACGCTCGTTGTGCTTGTCGAGGAGAGAGCGAAAGACGGTCGGTACGTCGGACGCGCCGATGACCACCGGACTGTCGTCGCGGACGGATGCGCCCGCGTGGGCGACCTCGTTGGTGTGAGGATCCTCGGCTCGTCGGCGTCGGCCCTGACGGGAACGATGGAGAGTCCGGCGCCCTAGCGGGCGCCGGCGTGAGGGGGAGGGGTGGGGCAGAAAGCGGGTTCGACGTCGGTTCCGTGGTCCTCCCTCGGGCTCGGGCAGTTCATCGCGGTGGGTGGAGAGCAGTCGGCCCTCTTCCGCGACGGGGTTCACGTTCACGTGATGCCCGAAGTCGACGATGGGCTGCTGCGCGTTGCCTATGGCGACGTTGCGGTGGAAGGGTCCCCGCTCTTCGACCTCGCCCTTCTGTATCGCAGCCTCTTCCCCCGTGAGCCCGATCACAGCCTCGCCTCCGCGTGCGCCGCGCGGGGAGTCCCCTTCCAATCCAAGTCCCCGGCGATCTCGGTCGGGAAGCTTCTGGTCCGCGTTCTGTTCGAGGCGGCGGCACTCGACCGCGAAATGCTGCAGCTCGTCGGCTACCTGTGCGGCGGAGCGGTCCGAGACGTCCTGCTCGGTCTCGTCAGCCTGCCGGTCTTGGCGGAGTCGGCGCCGGAGCTCGCTCCGGAAGGGGCCGAACCTCAAACCGCTACGGCCTGCGGCGAACGAGCATGCCCTACGTCCGTCGACGTACTGGGCCCGGACGGGCTGATTGCGCAGGAGCTTCCGACGTACGAGGTGCGGCGCGGCCAGCTCGACATGGCGGCGGCCGTCGAGGAGACGTTGCGGACCGCCGGGGCCCTGTGCGTCGAGGCGGGACCAGGGACGGGAAAGACGTTCGCCTATCTTGTCCCGGCACTCGCTCGCCTCGAGGACGAGAGTGCAGCGCGCGTTGTCGTGTGCACGCGCACCAAACAGCTGCAGGATCAGATCTTTCACAAGGACCTTCCGTTCCTCGTGTCCCGAATGGGCTCGCGGGCCGCGACGGCGCTCCTGAAGGGGCGGGAGAACTACCTCTGCCTTCGCCGGTGGGAGATCCTCGTGCGGGAGATGAGCGAGGGGTTCGAGCAAGGTCGGCTCGCGTCGCTCGCCGCCCTCGGGCGCTGGGTCTTCGACACCGAGACGGGCGACATCGAGGAGAACAGCGCGTTTCTCGCGCAGGAGGATGCGCGGGAGCTATGGTCGCGGCTTGGCGACTCGCCCACGAGTTGCTCGGGCTCCTTCTGTCCGCACGTCGAGGAGTGCTTCTCCATCCGTGCGCGGCGCCGGGCGCGAAAGGCCGACCTCGTGGTGGTGAACCACTCGCTGTTGCTCAGCGATGCGGCGGCCGGGAATGTCATCCTCGGCAAGTATGGGCAGCTCATCGTCGATGAGGCCCATGCGCTCGAGGCCACGGCGCGCCTCGCGTTCACCTCCACGCTGTCCGAGTCGCGCGTCGAGCGAGTGGCCGACGAACTGGGACCCGGTCGGTCCGGCCGGCGGCACGGATGGTTCGATCGGCTGTCTCTCGCGCCGGACGACGCGCAGTTGCGGAAGGCCGTCGAGATCTCGGGGCGCGTCCGAATGCTGGCGGCGCGGGTGGTTCACGCTGTGGGAGCGTGCGTCGTGGATGACCGGCGCGGGCCCCTGCCGGCGCCGTCGCCGGGATCCGCGGAACTTGGAGACATGCGCGGCGCATTGCGACAGTGGGAACTCGTCGTCGAGGAGACGATCGGACTCCTGCGGGACGAGCCGGAGCTTGC
>CAIOLV010000020.1 GCA_903859225.1 uncultured bacterium | reverse complement strand
CTCACCTCCGCCGAGGCCCGAACAACCAGATCCTCTTGACCGACGAAGGGCTCGCCGTGCTCCGCCAACTACAGGAATTGTACGATTCCGGGCTAAGGATGAACGAGGCGAGCGACGTTATACGGGCTTCGGCCGTATCTTCTGTCCATTCACGTTCTACTGTGTCGCCCGGTTTCGCACAACACCAGGCGATGCCGAGTGAGTCCCCCGCCGCCTCCGTGCGAGCCCTCGAAGACGAGATCTCACTTCTCCGCACCCGCCTCGTCGCGTTGGAGGCGCAGCTCACCCGACCTCGCTTCGACGTCGGGGACCACGAACCGTTGTCCCCTTGGTGGACAGCGCTACGGGAGGATCTCGATGTCGCTTAACGTGCCCGTCCGCGGGAATGCGAAACTGGCCCAGGTCCTCGACCGCATCAACGGCTCCCTCACCCTCCAGGCCTATTGGGAGGCCTCGAACATCACGGCGATCACCCGGATGCGCATCAATGACCACGGTCCGGTCCACATCAAGATCATGGCCAACATCGCGCTCAAGCTCTTGCGTCTCCTCGCCGCGGCCAACGTCACCCCGAATGTCGTGTCGGACTACGAGCTCGAACCCGAGGACGCCGAAGTGGTCGTCATCCTGGCCGCCTGCCTGCACGACGTGGGGCATGCCATCCACCGCCGCGACCACGAGGAGCTCTCCCTCGTTCTGGCGGCCCCGCTCATCGACGTCTTCCTTGAGGACCTCTACGACGAGCGAATTCGCGCCTTGCTCAAGGCGGAAATCCTCCACGCCGTCCTCACGCATCAGCGCGACATCCCTCCGCTCACCATCGAGGCGGGCGTCGTCAAGGTGGCCGATGCCTTGGACATGGAGTCCGGACGCGCCCGCATCCCCTTCACCACCGGCAGCCCGACGATTCACTCCGTTTCCGCCATGGCGATTCGCAAGGTCCGCCTCTCGGCGGGGGAGAAGAAGCCGATCCGCATCGCGATCGAGATGACGAACTCCGCCGGCATCTACCAGCTCGACAATCTGCTGCGCGAGAAGCTGAAGAACTCGACGCTCGCCACGTACGTCGAAGTGACCGCGGAAATTGCCGGAGACGAAGAGCGCATCGTCCAGCACTACTCGATCGAGTAAAACGGCCCTCCAATCGTCCCGAACGACCCGGACGACCTCCGATGAGGGCTCTCGGCGATCTGCCTCGATCGCAGGGGTGCGGGGGCGATCGCACGATCGCCCTTCCCTACGCTCTTGTGGCGCTTTCGCAGCCTCTCTCGCAACAAAAGAGCCCTTTTGTTGCGACACCCATCACCTCGTGGGCAGTGCTCGAACGGTACCTTCCCCGTAGCGCCGAACAAGGGAGGAACCTCATGCCGCTCGAGGTGACATACGAAGACTTCATGACGCCGCGCCAAGTCCGCGACCTCAAGGACTTCTGCCGCCGCCGCGCAGAGGAGTTGGCGACCGACGGCCGCTCCCACCCCGTGCGCGATTGGGCCATCCTGCACGTTGCACTCGACACCGGCCTCCGCGTATCGGAGATCTGCGCTCTCCAGCTGCGAGACGTCATCCTCGATGCCGGGCATGCCTCGCTCATCGTCCGTGATGGGAAGGGCGGGAAGAGGCGGGGTGTCAAACTCGGAACGGCTCTCCAGGAACACCTCTCCGTCTTCGTCGCGTGGAAGGAGTCGATGGGCGAGTCGCTGGCGCCGGGGGCGCCGCTCTTCGTGTCCTCGCGCGACGGGGCGCTGACGCGGACAGCCGTCTATCGCGTCTTCCGTGCCTGCGCCGACGCGGTCGGAATCCCGGCACGGTTCTCCATCCATTCTTGCCGGCACACGTACGCCTCGATGCTCTATCGCGCATCGAGTTTCAACTTGCGGCTCGTCCAGAAGCAGCTCGGCCATCGTTCGATTCAGACAACCCAAATCTACGCTGATGTTCTCGATGAAGACGCCGTCGCCGCCGTCGAGAACCTGCCGCAGTAGAACCGCGGGGGATTCCACACAGATTCCTCACGATTCGGTTTGCATTCCCACTCCGCCGTCACGACAATCGATTCCCCTCTCTCATGCGGTCCGACGGACTTGGTGAGGTGAAAGGGTTTCGCGATGCGGATCCACTCGGGACGAGGCGGGCTGCTCCTTGCGTGTGCGGCGATCTTCTTCGGCATAGCTTTCCCAGTGCGCGCAGAGCCAAGCATTTCCGCAACTTTCGGATTCGATCATCAGCTGGTTCGCTATCGATTCGCCCCGCTCCTCGTGACGGTCAGCAACCTCCCCGAGCCCGTGCGCGGCCAGCTCGTCGTGCGCCAGTTCGTCGGCACGGACCCGGCCACGCCGGTCACGCTGGAGCAGCAAATCGTGTCCGGTCGTATCCAGAACGGAGCGTACCCGGTGACCCTGCCTGCGTACGACCCGATTCTGCCCGTCGTCGTCCAGTTGGTTGACGAACGAGGCAACGTGATCGCGTCGGCATCCGAGAGTGTCCGCCAGTCCGGTAGGGGCTTGCCTTTCACAGTCATCGCCGGCGCGGCCTATCACGTCGACGACACCGAATCGATCGTCGATGTCTCCGAGCTGCCGGCAGACTGGTGGGCTTACGACCCCGTATCGAGTCTCTGGCTCGCGGCGCCGCTCACGACGCGGGCCGTGTGGCTGGGTCTCGGAGCGTGGGTCTCCGCGGGGGGTTCGCTTGTCCTCTTCTCCGGCGCCGATTTCTATCAGTGGGACTCGCCGCTCGCTCGGGATCTCTTGCCAGTGACCAACCCCGTGCTTCGCGACGACGCTGAGCGTATCCCCATGCTGGTTGGTAGCCTTCGCGCCGGAGCGCAGGTCCTCCTCACCGAGGGTGATCTGCCGCTCCTCGTGAGGTTCCCCTACGGCGCGGGAACCGTGTCGCTGGTCACGAAGCGCTTCCGAGATCTCGATGACATGGACCTGCGGCGCATCGAGCCGCGGATCCCGCAGTCGCGGCGTCTCCTGTCGGCCGATCTCCTCGCAGAGGACCTGCTGAACGCGACGCCGGTTCTGCGCCCGATGTACGCCTTTGCACCGCTCCTCGTCGTCGCGGTGTTTGCGACACTCCTCATCTCTTGCCGGGTCGCCGTGAAGCGCATCCGCTCTGCTGCCGTGCTGTTCCTCGGGCTGACCGGAGCGATCGCTGCTGCGTCCGGTTTCTATCTAAACCACCTCGGGCATATGGCTTACCAATACCGTATCACTACGACCTTCCATGTGCAGACGTCGTTCTCATGCAGTACTGTTTCGTATGCTTTGTTCTCTCTCGAGCCGACCCGTGTGACCTTTCCGCAGGAGAAGGGCGCGTACCCGGCAGAGGTTCATCAGGTCGCCACGGCGAAGAGCATGTACCCGCTTGCGAGTGAGGCTACGGCCACGACGCTCGACGTCCCGGCGCGAGTGCGACGGTTCTTGCGCGCTTGCGATGCACAGGGTGCCGGGTTTTCCATCGCGGTCGACGACGCGGTCCGCACGGTGCGTGTCGATGCCACCGCGGAGCGTCTCCCGATCGCCGCGATGATCTTCGCGGACGGCTACTTCCGACGGTTCTCCGTCGGCCAGCTGGGGGAAACGGTCAAGCTGGATGACCTGCCCCGGCTGAGTACTTCCGCGATGAATGCGAACGAAACGGCCATCTACACCTCGACGAACGATTGGATCTCGTCTCTTGCCGGCACCTGGTTTCTTGCGCTCTCCGAAACGGACGATCTTGTGGCGAGCGGTGAATTGCCCGCGAAAGTGAGAGTTGTCGACATCGACATGGTGGAGGCGGTGGCGCAATGAGGGTCTACGACATCCTTTTCACTCGCGGCGGCCTCGCGTCGCTCGTCGGACTCGCCGGCGGCACCGGCGTCGTCCTCATCTTGTCGATGCCGTGGGCCGGGAAAGTCGCCGACTTCTTCCGCTTTCCCTGGCGACCCACGCCGCTCGCCTTCCTGATCTCCATGTGCACCCTGGCGGCGCTGCACGCGATCAACCGAGGAGGGTCGGTGGAGTTGCTGCCGCGGCTCCAGCGCCGGCAGCTCGCGTCCCTCCCCTTCCAGGTGGGCCTCGCGCAGGTCCTCGTCGCACCCTACGTCGTGGCCAGCGCCGTCCTCACGTCCGCAAGCCGAGCCGCGATGCTCTGGGAGGTCTGGTTGTACGTCCTGGTCGTGGACCTGGCGCTTGCGGGAGCAGCCTTCCACATCGGGCGACTCAGCGTTCGCCGAGCCGTGGGCGTGTTCTTCCCACTCTTCGGCCTCGGTGCGGCCGCTGTTGGCCTTCCGCTCGCACTCGGCCTCCCGTTTGCCCCGCTCCGCCCGATGGCTCTCCTCTGCCCGCCGTACGCGGTGTTCCAGATGGCGACAGCGGGCCTCGACAGGGCAGAAGCCTCGCTTGCGTTCCTCGTTCCTGGAGTCGCGGCGCTCGCCTTCTTCGTTGCGGGACTCCGCCAAACCTCAAGGGGTATCCATGCGCAGCTTCGCTGAAGTCGCGGCCACCCTCGCGCGGCGCAACGATCGCCTTCGCGGCTTGAGCTACGGCGTTTCGGTTCTCTCCGTGGGTGCATGCAGCGTACTCCTGATGGAGTTGGTGTCTGTTTTGCTTCGGCGCGCTCTCCCGGGATGGACTCTGCCTGTCGTCCTCGCCTCGTTCCTTCTTGCCGGTACGGTCGCCTTCGTCTGGGGCCGCAGGATCCCCTCGTCCAAGGCACGACTGCTCCTCGAGGTGGACGTCCGCCTCGGGCTGGATGCCCGCCTGAGCTCGCTCCACGAGATCGATTCGCGGGGAGGGTCCCCCGTTCTCTCTGAGAGGCTATTCCGGGACCTCCGACGACTGACGCCGAACTGGTCGCGAGCTCTTCCGATCCCCAGGCGCCTCTGGCTCCTCGCGGCCGCCACCGGGGTCTTCACCGCGTGCGCCCTCCTTCTCTTGGTCCTCGCGCCCGTCGCTGAACGTTCGGCCGGCGAGCGCCTTGGTCCGGCGGACGTCGCCGCTCAGGCCTCTCCCGCCGGGGCAGACCAAGTTGCCGCCGACAACGCCGCCGCATCCCCTGAGACCGATCTAGGAACGTCCGACGCGCCCACCGCCCCGTCATCGACAGGCGGGACCCAGCGCTCTCTGTCAGAGATCTTGGCGGAACTCCGACCGGCGCTCTCAAGCGCCGCGGCGAACGCAAGTGCGGCGACAAGTGAGGACGCCGCGGCCGCGCTGCATGAGGAACTCCAGAAGCTTCAGGAACGGCTGGCGACGAACAGCCAGCCCCTCTCGCCGGAAGAAGAACGGACGCTGCATCAGGCGGCCGCCACGTCGCCGGACCTGGCCAAGGCGGTGGAGGACGCGGCAGCGTCCTCCGACCTCAACGCGTTGCGAGAGACGATCTCGCAGATCCTCAGCGCGTCGACGGCACCTACAACCGCCGCGGCGCCTCAGACAACGCGCACGGACGTCCGCCCAACGGCGCCGTCCGATACGCAAAGCAGTGCGCAGCCGAACGCCTCGCCTTCGGCGACGCCTCCCGATGCGTCCTCGGCCGGCTCGTCGAACACCACCGAGGGAGGGTCTGCCCCCGCCAGTGTTCCGCCGCCGGACGACTCCCTGTTTGAGTCCGGCGTCGGAGATGTGGCCCCCGTCGCGGCGCCCCTCGCGCTGGGTGAGGAGGGCGCGCTCTCTTCGTATGTTACTCAAGGAGTCCCGGTTGAGCAGACCACTGACCCCATCAGTAGTGAACGTTCGTGGACTCTCGACCCTGACCAAGTCCGTTCCGTCCTCTCGGCGCGCAACTTGCCGGCGGGAGCGGCAGACATCATTCGTGACTACTTCCAGCGCATCACGGAGGAAAACCCATGACCACCGAAGCTCAGCTGACACGGGCCTTTGACGCGTTCGCGCGCCTCGAGAAAGCGCTCGCCGAAGTCATCGTCGGCCAAGAGAGCGTCTCCCGCCAGACCCTGATCGCCCTCTTGTCTCGCGGTAACGTTCTCCTCGAGGGTGTGCCAGGCCTTGGGAAGACGCTTCTCGTGCGAACGTTGTCACACGCGCTCGGGTTGCCGTTCTCGCGCATCCAGTTCACGCCCGACCTCATGCCGACCGACATCATCGGGACGAACATCATCCGCGAGGTGGGCGGCGACCGACGGTTTGAGTTCTCCCGCGGCCCCCTGTTCGCCAACATCGTCCTCGCGGACGAAGTGAACCGAGCAACGCCAAAGACCCAATCCGCCCTGCTGGAGGCCATGGAGGAACGCACTGTCACGGTCGCCGGGACGACGTACCGGCTGGACGAGCCGTTCATCGTGCTCGCCACGCAAAACCCGATTGAGATGGAGGGAACGTATCCTCTTCCCGAGGCGCAGCTCGACCGCTTCATGCTGAAGATCCGCGTCGAGTACCCCTCGCTTGAGGATCTTGTTCGCATCACGACGATCAACACCGAGGCGGCCGAGATCGCATTCCCTGAACCCGCCGCCTCAGCGGAGGACATCCTCATCGCACGGTCGGTCGTTCGCGACCTTCCGATCGCGGAGGGCCTGCGCGAGTACGTTGCGCGCCTCGTCCTCGCAACGCACCCGGAAAGCGAGTTCGCGCCCGCGATGGTTCGCGATTTCGTCCAGTATGGCGCCAGTCCCCGCGCGGCGATCGCCGTCATCCGCGCGGCGAAGGCCCACGCTTTCCTCTCCGGCGAGGTCCACGTCCGGCCGTCGGACATTGAGGCCGTCTTTCTCCCCGCCCTCAACCACCGCATCATCCTGAACTTCAAAGGCGAGGCCGAAGGCGCGTCGCCGACCACCATCCTCCGCGAGGTTTGGCAGAAGGTCGCGGTGCTCTGATGCAGCAACTCATCGACGAGGACTTCCTGCGACGTCTCGCCAACCTGCGCTTCATGGCACGACGCCGAAAGGGCGGACGGTTCACCGGAGGCCATGTCTCCCCACGCGCCGGCATGAGCATCGAGTTCGCCGACTATCGCGACTACGTCCCGGGGGACGATCTGCGCTACGTGGACTGGAACATCTACGGGCGCCTCGAACGGCTCCTCGTCAAGACGTTCGTACAGGAACTCGACGTTCCCGTCTACTTCCTCGTTGACACGAGCGCCTCGATGCGACTCGGACGGCCCGCAAAGGCCGTCTACGCCTCGCGTCTCGCTCTTGCGCTGGGATACCTGGCTCTCCGCAGCCTGGATCGCGTCGGATTGTTCCCGTTCTCCAGCGGGCTCGGCGAGTGCGTGCCGCCGCGTCACGGAATCGCGCAATTCAGTCGCTTCCTGCGCTCTCTGTCGGCCATCGACCCACACGGGCAGACCTCGCTGACCCAGAGCGTGACCGACTTCCTCTCGCAGACCCGGGAGTGCGGAGTCGTCATCTTGATCAGCGACTTCTTCGGTACCGACGATCTGCGCGAGCCGCTCGCTCGACTCAGCTATCGCGGTGATGACGTTTTGGCCATGCAGATTCTCGATCGAGAAGACGCTGCCCCATCGCTCAGCGGCCCGGTCCAGTTCCAGGACGTGGAGACGGAGGAACGGACGGCCATCGCGGTCGGGCCCGCGACCCTCGAGGCCTATCGGAAGCGCTTCGAGGCGTTCGAGGCCGGTCTGCGCCGCGAGTTCCAGAGTCGGAGGATTCCCCTCTTCGTCACGACGACCGACCGACCGCTCGAACAGTTCATTCATGAGGACTTGCGGGCCGGGGGGGTTCTGCAATGAGCTTTGCACTCCCTGCGGCGTTTGCCCTCCTCGCGACGGTGCTGCTCGTCGTCCTGTTCGCTCTCCTCCGCTCGCGCCAGCGCCGTCGGGACGTCGCGACGTTCTTTGTGTGGCGCGAACTACACGACTCCCTCTCCGCGCGGACGCAGCGGCTTCGCGCGCTCCTCGATCCCCTTCTCCTGCTGCAGGTAGCCACTGTCATAGCCGCCGTGTTCGCCCTGGCGCAGCCGTTGGTTACCTCGCGGCACTCCGGGTTCGCCAACCTCGCTATCGTCATCGATGCCAGCGCCAGCATGTCGACACGGATGGATTCAGGTCTTACGCGCTACGAAGCCGCCGTGCGCCGCGCCGACGAAATCCTCGCGTCATACCCGCCCTCCTCGGTGTCCGTCGTGCTCTTCTCCAAGACCCCTCGCGCGCTCGTTGCCGGTGACACGAACCTCGCCGCGGCCCGGAAGTCCCTTGCGGCGTCCGGCCCCGGCTGGGAGGGGAACGGGCGCGTCTCAGACCTTGTCCGCGGATTGGAGTCTGTCGGGGGTCCTTCGGCATTCGAGCAGATCATCTTCCTCAGCGACCATCCGCTCGATGGCGTGCCGTTCCCGATCCGACTCGAGACGTTCGCCGAAGGCGAGAGCGTGGGGATCACCGCGTTCTCGTTGCGCGAGAACCCTGATGGCAGCGGTGTCTCTGCCTTCGCGGAGCTCTACAACGGCACGTCGGAATCGCAGGCGCTGCAGGTCGAGATCACGGACGAGAAGAGCCGCACGACCGTCGAGACGTTCCTCGAGCCGGGCGAGCGAAGCTCGTACGTCGTTCCGTTCCCGACATCGCGCGGATCCCGGTTCACGGCGTCGATCGCCGCCCGCGACGCGTTCCCGGGCGACGATGTGCGCTATGCATCGCTCCGGCGCGACGCTGCACTGCGAGTACGCTGGCTCGGGAAGGACAACCGCTACCTCTCCGCGGCGCTGAACGCTGTCACCCCTGTCACGCACGTGGACGCGGCGCCTGCCGACCTCACGGTCGCCTATGATGTCGACCTGGACGCTCTGCCGGAGGGAAACGTCCTCCTCATTCATAGCAGCGTACGAGACGTCATCACCTTGTCCGACCGCACGACGTCGGGTGTCGTCGCCGCGGCCGCGGAGGACGCACTCCTCAGTGGCGTCGAGGCCGCCGACATCTACGTAGAGAGCCTTCCATTCGTCGACGTCCTGCTCCCTTCCCGCCCTCTCCTGACGGTGGGAGGGAGCCCGTTCCTGGTGAGGATCCTTGACCCCAACCGGCTCGTCCTCGTCTTGCCGTCCGACCTCACAGCCACCAACCTGCCGATTACCGTCGACTTCCCGATCCTCGTCCGGAACGTGGTGAGCGCCGTGATGCCAGAACAGCAGACGACGGCCTCCCGCTGGACACTCGTCGGCAGCCCGGTGGCGTTGCGGATCGGCGCGGGGCCGGACGCAGTCTCCGACCCCCAAGGTCAGGCGCTGACCCTCTTGTCCGATCAGCGGGCCTTCTTCCCGGATCGGCCGGGCCAGTACACGGTCCGCTCCGGAGCGGACGTGGAGACCGTCTCCGTGAACATCGACCCGAACGAAACGGCGGCTCCCGGCTCGGCGGGGTCGAGTGCATCCGCGTCCGAGTTGCCCCTCCCGTCGCTCTCGTCACAGCTTCGGGATCGCCAGTCCGCATGGTGGCCCATCCTGGCGGGCGCCTTCTTCGCCTTGCTTGTCGCGGAATTTCTCTTCCATCAAGCTCGGCAGCGCCAAGGAGGAAGCGCGGGATGATTCACTTCGGCGTGCCGCTCGTCCTCGTCGCGATCCCTGTCGCCGTAGGCCTGCTCTTCTGGTTGGCGCGCGGCGCGCGACGGCCGATTCTGCGTGCGCTCGCCGTCGTCGCTCTTCTCGTTGCCGTCTCCGACCCGCGCATCGTCGAGCGAGATCCCACGAACAACGTCATGTTCCTCGTGGATCGTTCGGCGAGCGTGACCCGCAGCGTGAGCGATCGAGACGTCGCCATCGCCCTGGCGACCGTGTCAGCGGAGCATCCCCGTTGGACCTATGGCATTGTCGGCTTCGCGGAGTCTGCGACGATCGAAGCCCCTCTCGGCGCGCAGCTCGTGTTTCCTCCGCCTCCACTCCGCGATGCAGGCTCGAACGTGGCGGACGCCCTCGAACTCGCCCTCTCGGCCCTCCCGGCAGGCAAGGCCAACCAGATCGTTCTCCTGAGCGACGGACGCTTCACCGCGGACGTGAACCCGGCTCTGGCTGAGGCGCAGGTCGCCCGCGTCCCGATCTCGGTCGTGCCCTTGGGGGCTCCCCTCGTGAAGGATGCGCGCATCGTGGGGCTCGTCGCGCCGGCCGAATCGGCTGTCGGCCGCCCGATCGCCGTCGACATCGAGATCGAGTCCGTGGAGTCGGGACCGGCCTCGCTCGTTCTCTACCGCAACGGCGACTTCGTGGCCATGCGCCAACTCGATCTGCCCGCCGGTCGATCAACGCACCGCGTCACCGATTCCCCGCCGGACGCTGGGTTCTTCGAGTACAAGGCCGTCGTGAAGAAGGTCGACGATCCCGTAATCGAGAACGACACGCGCTCCGTATCGGTCCGCACCGTGAACCACCCGTCGATCCTCGTCGTCGACCCGCGTGGGGGTTCCGCTATCCCCGACCTTCTTCGCGCCGTCGGGCTCGACTTCGTCACGTTGCCCCGCGTCCCCGCTCTGTCCACGCTCGCCGACTATCGACAGCTGATCCTCGTCGGGCAGCCGCTGGCCGACCTGAGTGAGCGTGAGTCCCAGGATCTCAGTCAATTCGTGCGGTACCTCGGCGGAGGCCTGCTGGCCGTCCTGGGAGAGCAGGAGGTGCGCGGATTCTCCTCCGGATCGATCGACGACCTCCTGCCAATCTCATTCACCGTTCCGGAAGTCGGGCAGAAGCCGAGCCTGGCTCTCATCTACCTCCTCGACCGGTCGAGCAGCATGAACGAACTGGCCGGGGCCAAGACGAAGATCCGCACGCTGCGCGAGGCGGCCGCTGCAAGCGTCCTCCTCCTGCCCAGCGAGACAGTCGTCGGCATCATCGGGTTCTATGACAGCTACGATTGGGTGTTCCCGCTCCAGCGACTCGGAGACGGGACCGACGCCTATCGAGCCATCGCCTCCATCGGCGCGTTCGGCGGAACCGACATCTACTACCCCCTCAACGACGCCGTCAACCAGCTGATCCGCACCGACGCCCGCGTCAAGCAAATCCTTCTCATCTCCGACGGGCAGACCACGGAGGTCGGGCGAGACTACCCGGGACTTCTGGAGAAGCTCGACGCGCACCCCGAGATCACCGTGTCGGCGATCGGCATCTCAACGAATCCGAACGTCCCCTTCCTCACAAAGATCGTCGAACACGGCCACGGCGCCCTCTACTATGCGTCGAGCTTCGCGACGTTACCGCAGATCACGATGCAGGTGACCCAACGCCTCAGCCGCAGCCGATTCGTGACGGGCGACACTGAGATCACGTCGGCCGCCGGCTCGCTCGCCGCGATCCCCGACCTGCCGCACTTGGGCGGGTACGTTCTCACCTACCCGAGAGCCGAGGCGGCGACCCTCCTGTGGGCCGGCGAAGACCCAATCTTCTCCACCTGGCGGACCGGGCTGGGAAGCGTTTCGGTGCTGAACGCCGACCTCAGCGGGTCGTGGACCTCTGCCTGGCTCTCGTGGAGCGGAATGCCCGACCTGTTCGATCGGCTCCTCCAGACGACCGAACCCCTAACAACGGTGGCTACCGGCATCACGACATCCCTCGATGTCGCCCCGGATGCGACGACCCTCTGGATCGATGCCCGCAACGCCCGCGGCGCATTCGAGAACTTCCTCTCGTTCTCCGGAACGCTGCTCCCCGGAGCCCAACCGATCGCCGCGCGACAGGCCGCCCCCGGCCTCTACGAAGCAACGTTCCCGACTCCCGCCGAGGGGGCGCACGCCATTCTGATGCAGGAAGCTCGATCTGCTCGATCCTTCTCTCTTCCGGTCTCGATCCCGTACTCGAGCGAGTACGAGGCTTTCGGGACGGATGCGCAGGTGCTCTCGCAACTGGCGGCGGAAGCGCACGGGGGAGTCCTCGCCGGTGGACGGGAGCTTGCGCCGGTCGAGAGTTCGGGCGGCAACCGGGAGGCACAACTCTTCCCGGCATTCCTCGGCGCCGCCCTCGCCCTGTTCCTCGCCGACCTCGCTCTGCGGCTGACGAAACGAAGGTCGATGCCGAGCCGCGATTGAACCATCCAGACCCCGTCTCTATAATCGGCGGAGAGCGGGGAAGGGAAGACGTGCCCCGCGAGCGAAGATTGGCGGAGCTAATCCTTCGCGTGGGGTCCGGCAAGACGTGCCCCGCGAGCGAAGATTGGCGGAGCCAATCTCGCGTCCGGGGAGTGGCGCAGCCTGGTAGCGCGCCTGCTTTGGGAGCAGGAAGCCGCTGGTTCAAATCCAGTCTCCCCGACCAAGACAGGGGGGTGAGACGGATGAGCGAGCCGACCGCGCGTCTGTCGCTGTATCGACGCTGGCGACCTCAGCGCTTCGCCGACGTCGTCGGACAAGAGGACATCGTCCGCACGCTTCGTAATGCGGTCATCGCGGGCGATGTCGCTCACGCGTATCTCTTCGCCGGCGAACGGGGCATCGGAAAGACGTCGGTCGCCCGAATCCTCTCCCGTGCCGTCAATTGCCTGCGGCCGCTCGACGGCGAACCATGCAACGAGTGCGCGAACTGCCTCACCATTACTGCCGCTCGGTCGTTGGACATCGTCGAGATCGACGGCGCCTCGAACCGCGGCATCGACCACATCCGCAAGCTCCGCGAAGAGGTCAACTTCGCCCCAACGGACCTCCGGGTCAAGGTTTACATCATCGACGAAGTCCACATGCTGACGACCGAAGCGTTCAACGCTCTCCTCAAAACGCTCGAGGAGCCGCCGTCCCACGTGATGTTCATCTTCGCGACCACCGAACCACACAAGCTGCCCCGCACGATCGTGTCGCGCTGCCAGGCATTCGAGTTCCGCCGGCTCTCCGTCGAGGCGATCGAAGCGCAGTTGAAGCGCATCGCGCAGGCCGAGGATGCCCACCTGACGGACGAAGCTGCGGCGCTTCTTGCCCGGCGCGCGAACGGCGGGCTCCGCGACGCGGTCGTCATGCTGGAACAGGCGGCCACGTACGACCGCGAAGCGATCACCGAGACCGCCGTCCTCGACATGCTCGGCCTCGCCGCGAAAGAGACGCAGACTGCCTTCGTCGAGGCACTCGAACGCTCCGACCGTGGCGCGCTCCTGGCAACCATTGACTCCCTGGCGGAGCGCGGGAAGGACCTCGAGATCTTCCTCGGCGATGTAGTGCTCCTGTTGCGCGAGCGCATCGCCAGTTCGGCGGGAACGGCCGACCGAGACGTCACCCTTGCGCGCGGCCTGCTGGCCGTGAAGGCCGACCTCTACCGCGCCCTCGACCGACAGATCCGGATGGAAATCGGCGTCCTCGCGCTGGCCGACTCTCTCTCTGCGCGCCCGACGGCAGCAGCGCCGCGGCTCACTCAAGCCACGCGGAGCACGGCACCGGTGGCGAAGACGAAGGTCGCCGCGGCCGGGGAGAAGTCCCTAGTCGGCGCAGCCGTAGCGGGGTCGGCTGTCAGCGCGCCGATCGACGCCGCGGCAGTTCCCAGCAAGGAAGACGCGGTCACCGCGCCTCGGTGCGCCCCACCGCCGCTGCCTGCCGACCTGGCCGCCACGTGGGACGCCTTGTTGCGCGAGGTCGAGAAGGACCGGATCGCCATCGCCGCCTACCTCACTGAGGCCGCGCCGTCCGTTGAAGGAACTCTCCTCGTCCTGTCCTTCCACCCCGAACACACGTTCCACAAGGAGAGCCTGGAGAAGAACGAGAACATGCAGTACGTGGCCGGAGCCGTGCGCCGGCACTTCGGAGACTCGTGGCGGTTCGACGTTCGCTTCGACCAAGACGTGGAGAAGAAGGCGCTCCCCCGGGAATTGCTGCTCGAAAAAGCCCGGCTCGTCTGCCAGGTCTTCGACGGCCGCATCGTCAAGGAGGCATCGTGAAGGGGATCGGAAATCTCGGCGGCCTGATGAAACAGGCGAAGAAGCTCCAGGAGGATCTCGAGCGCGCTCAGGCCGAGATCGCCGACTTGCGGATCACGGCCGCCGCAGGCGGAGGCATGGTGTCCGCCACGGTGAACGGCAAAGGGGACCTCATCGCTTTGGCCCTCGAACGGGAGGTCGTCGATCCGGCGGACGTCGAGATGCTGGCGGACCTCGTGGTGGCTGCGGTTCAGGAGGCTCAGCGTAAGGCACAACAGGCGGCTCAGGAGAAGCTGGGCCCCCTCGCTCAGGGCTTCGGTGGATTCCCTGGATTGCCTGGCATGTAGGAGGGAACGGAGGTTCCTTGCGCACACGGACCCTCTCCCGTATAGTCGGACGAGCCTTTTCGGGCGGGGGTGACCGTGCTGAGCCTAACGAAGCAGCTTCTGGATCTTCAGCAAGCTGACGCCATGGTTCACGAGGTTACCGCGCATCTGGAGAGACTCGTCGTCCATCGCCGCCAGTTGGAGACCCGCGTCGTCCAGGAGCGCGCAAGCGTCGCCGCTCTCCGCGACGCGCTCCAGAAGCTCGAACTCGACAGCCGCGCCAGCAACCTCGAAGTCGATGAGCTGGATGCGCGCATTCGCGCATACCAAGAGCGCCTCGACAAGGGCATCATCAGCTTCAAAGAGATGGAAGACCTCCGGACGAAGATCGCAAGCGAGAAGCTTCGCATGAACCGTCTCGAGGACGAGGCCCTCGGCCTCATGTCGTCCATCGAGACAGCCCGCGCAGGGCTGGCGCAGGCGCAAGCCGACCTCGCGCCGCGCGAGCTACATCTGCAGGCGCAAGTCGCCGACACCGCCCGCGAGATCGAAGAGACGGAGAAGGGGCGCTTGGCGGATCTGCGCAACGAGCGCGCCGCCCTCGCTGCCGCCGCGCCGCCCTACGCGCTGGCGCAATATGAGGCCCTGCGCGCCACGTTCTCCAACCCCGTCGCCGCCATCGATCATGGAACGTGCGGAGGCTGCAAGATCCGAGTCAGCGCGAACACGGTGGAGCGCGTGCGGGCGGGCAGGGAGATCGTCACGTGCGAACACTGCTCGCGCATTCTCTTCTCGCTGTAGCCGTTGCACTCGTCGGAATCGGCGTCCTCGCCGGCGCCGCCAACGTGCCATCGCCTATCGGGAAACTATCGGACTACGGCGCCGTCTTCGACCGGCACGGCCGCGACGAGGTGAACGCCTCGATCACCCAGATCTCGAAGCTCCTCCGCATCGATGTCTACGTCCTCCTTAGCTGGGAAAGCGCGTACCCCAACGTTGCGCAGTTCGCGGACGCCGTCTTCGCCGCGTGGGATCTTGCGTCCAAGCGTGCCATTCTCGCGGTCTTTCTGCGGACCGGGACGGACTGGACTGCGAGCGTCGTGGCGAGTTCGAGCGTCCGGACGGAGCTCGGCGCGATGGGCCAGCGCCTCGAGCAGCGAATGAGCGACCTCGTCCTGCATCGACGCATCGAGGAGGCCGTCCGCGCGATGTTCGCAGAACTGAACAGCCTTCCCGCCGCCCAGCGGGCGAGCGCCGCGCAGATCAAGCCTCGCGCATCGGATGCGGGAGGCGGCGTGCCGGTCGCGGTCGCCGTCGGTGCACCGATCGCGGCCGTGATCCTCCTTGCCCTCCTCATTCGCTGGCGCATCTGCCCTCGCTGCGGCGGCATCCTCCGCGTGGAGCGTTCGCGATTCCGGGCCGCGCGAGGTCCGGACCGCGTATACTCTTGCCGTCGGTGCGGATACCGACGCGGAGGATAGAGAGAGGGTCAGAGAGACGCTGGCTCGCGGAGCAGTCTGCGGGCTGGAGGAAAGTCCGGACTCCGCAGGGCAGGCCACTGAGGAAATCTCAGCGGGGGCGACCCTCGGGACAGTGCAACAGAGAGCAGACCGCCGATGGCCCGGCATCCGCCGGGCTCAGGTAAGGGTGAAACGGTGGTGTAAGAGACCACCAGCGGCTCGGGCGACCGGGCCGGCTCGGCAAACCCTGGTCGGAGCAAGGCCAAGTAGGAAGGCGTCTGAGGACGGCCCGTTCAAGCCTTCGGGTAGGCCGCATAGATGAATGTCTCTCCTCGACAGAATCCGGCTTATCGACCCTCTCTCCATCCTCCGGACACCGCGCGTCGCGGTGGGCAAGCCGCGCGGCATCCCCGGAGGTCGGGGCGCGGCGCGACCTGTCAACTCCACAACGCTGACACAATTACGCTTGCCGCGTCTTCCGGCCCTTCGTATACTCCGCGGGGAATTGACGAGGAGGCGGTGTAGACGATGTTTGGCTTCATGTTTCTTCCGGACATGATCATTCTGTTGCCGGCGATTGCCTTCGCCATGTACGCCCAATGGAAGGTCCAGTCGACGTACACTCGCTACTCCACGGTGGAGGTAGCACGGCACCTCAGCGCCGAGGACGCCGCGCGCAGAATCCTTACGGCAGAGTATGTCCAGGACGTCAGCTTCGAGCGCATCGACCGCCGCCTTGGCGACCACTACGATCCGCGGAAGAAGGTCCTACGCTTGTCGGCGCCGGAGTCGACGTCGATCGCTGCGATCGGCGTGGCCGCTCACGAGGCCGGGCACGCCATGCAACACGCAAAGCACTACGCTCCGCTCGCCCTGCGCTCGGCCATCGTGCCCATCGCGAGTTTCGGCTCTCAGCTTGCGTTGCCGCTGTTCCTCATCGGCATCTTCGCGCAGATTCCCATCATGATCACGGTCGGCATTGCTCTCTTCTCTGCCGCGGTCCTGTTCACTCTTGTCACGCTCCCGGTCGAGTTCGACGCCAGCCGCCGGGCGGTCCACGCTCTTGAACAATCCGGCATGGTGAACACCGAAGAGCTTGGCGCCGTGAAGGAAGTCCTGTCGGCGGCCGCACTCACGTATGTCGCCGCGGCGGCCATGGCTGCGTTGCAGCTCGTGATGCTGCTCTTGTCGGCTAATCGTCGCCGATGATGAAGCTCGCGCCGTCCCTCCTGTCGGCGGACTTTTCCTGCCTGCTGGATGAAGCGCTGTCCGTCGCTCCGCTCGCGTCGCGACTGCACTGGGACGTCATGGATGGGCACTTCGTCCCGAACCTTACCTTCGGCCCGCCCGTCGTTAATGCCCTGCGGAGGCGTCTCGCTCTTCCCTTCGAGATCCACCTGATGATCGACCGACCGGCTGAGTACGCGCCGCAATTTGATGTGCTTCCGAGCGACACGATCATCTTCCACGTCGAGGCGCTCGATCCGGTCGACCGCACGATCGCAGCGATCCGCAGGACCGGCGCCGCGGTCGGCGTTTCCCTGCGGCCCGGGACCCCCATCGAGCGCGTCCTTCCCTTTCTCGACGAAGTGTCCACGGTACTTGTGATGAGCGTCGAGCCCGGCTTCGGAGGGCAGGCCTTCCTCCCCGGGGCGCTCGACCGCATCCGCGCCCTGGCGCGGGCGAGGGCCGGACGTGGGATCTCCATCGTCGTCGACGGCGGCATCCACGCAGGGAACGTGGCCGGCGTCGTCGCTGCGGGAGGAGACGTCATCGTGGCGGGCTCCGCCATCTTCGCCGCTGCGGACCGTCTCGGGGCCATGCGCGCCCTTCAGGAGGCCGCACGTTGAACGACGAGGAGTTCCTGCACCTGGCGTTCGATCTCGCGGAGATCGCGGAGGGCGACACCTCGCCGAATCCCCTCGTCGGCGCCGTCGTCGTCCGAGATGGCGACATCGTCGGCCGGGGGTACCATCGCCGCTTCGGCGGGCCCCACGCGGAGGTCTTCGCGCTCGATGAGGCCGGCGAGCGCGCGGAAGGAGCCACGCTCTACGTCACGCTCGAACCCTGCGGGCATTTCGGCAAGACGCCACCGTGTGCGGAACGGATCATCGAGGCCGGCATCGTGCGCGTCGTCGCTTCGATCGAGGATCCGAATCCGCTCGTCTCCGGACGCGGCCTGGCAACGCTGCGAGCCGCCGGGATCGACGTCGAGGTCGGACGCCTGCGAGACGTCGCCATCCGCCAGAACGAGATCTTTCTCAAGTACATCCAGACCGGAACCCCGTTCGTCCACCTGAAACTTGCGACGAGTCTCGACGGCCGCATTGCGACGCGCACGGGAGACGCACGGTGGATCAGCGGCCAACCAGCCCAGGTCCTCGTCCATCGCTGGCGACGCCGCCACGCGGCGGTTCTCGTAGGGATCGGGACCGTCCTCGCCGATGATCCTCAGCTCACGGTG
>CAIOLV010000019.1 GCA_903859225.1 uncultured bacterium | reverse complement strand
GGTAGTCGATGTTGCTCTGGAGTTGGCGGTAGGGGCGGTTGGTGTCACCTCAGGGCCGGGATTGAGCTTCCTGAGGGACATCGAACCCTGGCCAGAGTCTGTAGACGGTGCGGCGTTACTAGACGAGTTCGCGACGGTCATCCGATGTCACTTCTCACGAGGATGACCCAGGGTTTCTCGCCAGCATGACCCAGGGCCCGAGGCCGCTCCGATTCCTACCATGGTTCAGCGTTTGACGGCACGCGATCTCCTTTCCGGTTTGGATTCCGCGCGGCGGTTCTGGGGTCCCTTGCGCGGCCTGTAGCTGTCGCCCTCGATGACGACGTGATGGGCGTTGTGGGCGAAGCGGTCGACGGCGCTCTGCGCGAGGATCGGGTCGGCGAAGAGCGGGATCCACTCCTCGACGCTGCGGTTGCTGGTGATGATCGTCGAGGCGCGGCGGTGGCGCTCGATGATGATCTCGTAGAGGTCGGAAGACTGGCGATCGTCGAGGCGGCGCAGACCGAAGTCGTCGATGATGAGGAGGTGCGGCGCGAGGAGCTGTCGCATGACCTTCTCGGTGGAGTTGTCGGCGCGGGACTGGTTGACGGTCTTGAGCATCGTGTCGGCACGCAGGGCGAGGACATGCTTGCCGGCGCGGCAGGCGGCGTGGCCGAGCGCGTCGGCGAGGAAGGTCTTGCCGACGCCGACGGGGCCCATGAAGGCGACGTCCTCGCAGCGGTCGAGGAAGCCGAGGCCGAAGAGATCGCGGACGCGGTCGCGGTCGAAGGTGACGGGCGCGTCCCAGTCGAAGGCCTCGAGCGTATGCTCGGTTTCGCAGCCGGCCCTGGAGATCCGCGTGGCGAGGTTGGTCTGCTCGCGGCGGTCGATCTCGTCCTGGAGCACGAGCTCGAGGAAGTCGATCTCCGTGAGCCTCGCCTTGCGGGCGTACGCCGCGCGGTCGGGCAGCGCCGCGAGGATGCCGGAGAGCTTCAATCTCTTGAGCACGGTTTTGAGCGACGGTTTGATTTCGATCACGTCTGTTCTCCTCTCTCGGGTTTCGGGGTGAAGCTGCCCGCCGGGCGCAGGAAGCGCAGGGGCAGCTGGACGACGTTGTCGCGTTCGGTTTCCGTCTTCGTTCCCTCGTCGCCGAGCGCGCCTTCGAGGATCGCCTGCACGCGGCGGACGTTGAGGAGGTCGAATGCGAGCGCGCGGCGGCAGGCGAGATCGACGCGGGTCCAGCCGTACCTGCGGCCGAGGGAGAGGAGCGCCTGGGCCTGTCGCAGCTTGGCCCACGGGAAGTCGCCGGAGAGCAGACGCTCCGTGAAGCGGCCGAGATCCGCGCCGTGGGACTTCGCCTCGTCGACGGCGCGCACGGGGTCGCGCATGGCGTACGCCGCCTTCTCCTTAGGGTAATCGTTGTAGTCGATGTCCTTCTTGCCGGGCTCGAGGCGCGGCCGCGTCTTGATGAGCTCGCCGTTCACGTGGATGCGCACGAGCTTCGAGTCGCCGCGCACCGTGGCCGTCTTGCCGATGTGGCGCGTGGGCACGGTGTACAGCGCCTTGCCGAAGCAGATCGTGTGGTCCGGGTGCACCTTGCACTCCTTCCACTCGGGCGGGTCGAAGCGCTCCTTCGCGAGCGGCTGGAGCGCCGCCTTCTCCTCGGCCTCGAAGACCTCGAGCGGCCTCGCCCGGGTCGTGCCGTGCACGCGCAGCCCCGCCGTCGCCAGGCACCAGCGCCGCGCCTCCCGCTGCACGTGCTCGAGGTCGATCCACTTCTCGCCGCGGAAGAAATTCTCCCGCACGTACGGCACCGCCCGCTCCACGCGCGGCTTGTGCGTCGGCGACTCCTTGTCCGCCGCGTCGATCACGAAATCGCGATGGCGCGCGTACTCCTCGAAGGTCCGCGAGAAGATCGGGTCGTACGTGTCCGCCTTCGTCACCGCCGCCTTGAGGTTGTCGATCACCACGCGGGTGGTGACGCCGCCGAAGAAGACGAAGGCGTCCTCCAGTCCGGCGATCAGATCGGGGAGCTTCTGCG
>CAIOLV010000018.1 GCA_903859225.1 uncultured bacterium | reverse complement strand
CATCGTGGCCACAAATGACTTCCTGGCCGGAGGAGGTGACGGGTACACCGTCTTCGCCGAGGGAACCGCGCGCTATGACACGGGATGGCTCCTGTCCGACGCGTTGGCGGAGTACGTTCGTCAAGCCTCGCCTCTGAACACTGAGGTGGAAGGCCGAATTCGACGGGCGGGGCCGACGTAGAGGTGCTGCGATGACGCTACGTCGCGGAGTTCGGTGTCGTGTAGGTTGCGAGAATCTCCCCGAAGAAGGCGGCGTGGGTGTTTCCGTCGGTGTAGGAGAAGCGGTCGACGATTTCGGGGTCAGCGACGTCGGGCAGCGCGACGAGCGTGCGCGCCAGGAGGCGGCACTCGTAGTGCGCTAGGCACTCCGCGACAATCGGCGTGTGCACGAGACGTGCCGCGCGCGGCGTGAGGCCTGCGGCGCGGAATTTATCGAGACTCCTGCCGGATTTCGTTCCGCAGAGGAAGAGCTCGTCCTTGAGCTTCCCGGGCGCGGGGACGCTCACGGTGAAGCTCTCCGCAGCGCGCAAGCACTCGTAGGTGTATCGGTTCTGCCGGACAAGCACGGTGAAGGCCGGGCGGCTCCAAACAATGCCGATCTGCCCCCATCCGATCGTCATCGGATTCGGCTTGCCGTGCGGATCCAGAACGACGAGGAATGCGCCCCCGCTCGACAAGGCGCCCCACAGCAGGTCGGTCTCATCCTTCCACACGAAGTCCTGGTCCATGGCCTCCTTAGGCATAGACGAAGTAGCAGACGTGCCACGCCGTGTTGAAGACGAACATGGCGGCGACGGACACGTTGAACGCCGCGGCAATGCCCCGTCCCCTGAGAATAACGTAGAGCGGAACCACGAGCGCGACGAGCCGCAACAAGATGAGGAACGTGAGCTGCCAGGCGTCGCCGTGGAACCAGGGAAGGAACACGAGCGCCTCGATGGCGTGGCCCAGGCCCGCCATCGCAACGAACACCCAAGGATTGAGTCCGTGCGCCCGCGCCAGCGTCCACGGGCGAGAGGCAAGACGCCACGTCCAGCGGCCGCACTCCAAAGCCGCACTACGCAACCCGGGGATTGACAACGCCTGTTCCATCCTGATCAGAAACCCCTCATCTGTGACGTAGACGCGATCCTAACGTGCCTCACGGCCGGCGCCGGAGACCGATGTCTCGACAAGGCGGCGCAAGAATACCCGGGCCTTGTGAAGCAGATGTGTGGGCGGAGTCAGGCTTCCTAGCGCGCCTCACGGCCGGCGCCGGAGACCGATGTCTCGACAAGGCGGCGCAAGAATACCCCGGCCTTGTGAAGCAGATGTGTGGGAGGAGTCGGGCTTCCTAGCGCGCAAAGGCGCGGTCGAGTGCTTGCAGCGCGGCGTCGCGCTCGGGAGGAACGCGTCGCCAGACAGGGACCGGACGAAGAGCAACGTCACGCCGGAGAACGGCGTCCCCGTTTCCCGTGACATGGAGGAGAACGGATTCCGCACGGTCGATCCACCCGAGAGCCAGCCCTTGGCACAACGCGGCCAGCGCGGCCCCGGACTCGGGGCCGATCCGGAGCCCCTCCCGCTCTTCGAACAAGCGCTGTGCCGCTTCAATCTCGGAGTTTGTTACGGCATACGTGTGCCCGCCGGTGGCTCGCAACGCCGCGCGGACTCCGCCTTCGAGAGCGAATGGCGGCGTTCGGTTCGCAAGCACGGGTGCGGTGATCGCGGCGATCCTGCGCAGTTGGCCTTCAACATCGCGTTCGGGCTCGATCTCCTCTCCGGCGGTCCAGGCGTCGTGGATCGGCGTGAAGGGCACGTTCTGTGCGAGGTGAAGCTGCGGCGCCGGGTCGCCGAACTCCCCGGTCGCCTGGAGGCGTAGCGCGGCCTCCCACGCCGCGATGGCCCCCGTACCGCTGCCTACGGCCTGTACGTAGTGGCGCGGGAGCCTGCGTTCAATCCGTGCGTACTCGAGGATCGTCGTGCCCATTCCATCGCGACGTGCGACGTTCCGCGCCCCTCCTTCGGGGTGGATCCCATACCGTGCGGCGATCGCGCCGGCCAGGCGAATGGCCGTCGCGTAGTCCGCGCTCTTCGCCAGCACGATCAGGCGGACGTCCTCTGTCGGCCTCGCGGGGACCCAGACGGATGCGGCGGCCGCCTCCGGAACGACGATCGTCGTCGGAAAGCCGAGGACTCCCGCAGCGTAGGCGAACGCCCGAGCCGTGTTCCCCGCAGAAGCCAGCACCACGCCAGTCGCTCCGTGCTCGCGCAAATAGAGAAGGGTGGGCAGTGCCTCGAAGTCCTTGAATGTGCCCGTCACGTTGCGCGCGGTCACTTCGGGCGCATAGCCGCTGAAGGCAACCGACAGCTCCGTTAACCCCAGCGTCTCGGCGAGTTGCTCGCTCCGGAAGACGGTGGGGCCGATCGTGGTCTCGACCGTCGCCTCCGCGGGCAGCCACGCAGCGAAGCGGAAGATGTCGCCGCGATCCTGCATGACGAAGCGTTTCTCCGCGTATTCGGCGCGGGGGAGCGCGTCCGGGCAGCGTGGGCAGACGTGAGCCAGCGGCGCGAGGGTATCTCCGCATTTCGCGCAGACGATGCGCAGCTTCGTCCCGGCGGCTTCCTCACCCATGGCGAGAGCATCGCTCTCGCGCCGTTGCGGTGCAACGGAATGTCGTTGGCCTTCTGGCGCTCTCCTCGTATCCTCTGCGTATGATGGAACGCGGTCTCCCGCCGGGACAACGATGGGTGGATCGGCCGGTCGTCTACGACATCGCGGTCGTTCCGCCCGTCGACCAGAGTGCATTCCGCCTCCGGCTCCACGGCGCGCTGGAGCACCCGGTGACGCTCTCTTGGGCCGAGTTCGCGGCGATGCCCCGAACTCAGATCGTGCGCGACTTCCACTGCGTCACGACGTGGAGCGTGCGCGCCGTCGCGTGGGAGGGAGTCGCCGCAAGCGAGTTCGTCCGTCTCGCTCGACCTGATCCCGACGTGCGATGGGTGCTCGCGCGCGGCCGCGACGGGTACACGACGAACCTTCCGTACGAGGCATTCATCCGCCCGGACAGCCTGCTGGCCGATCGCATGAACGGCGAGCCCCTGCCGCGCCAGCATGGCTTCCCGCTCCGCCTTGTGGTTCCATCCCTGTACGCCTGGAAGAGCGCGAAGTACCTCGAAGAGGTCGAGTTCCGACGCGATCTCGCGCGAGGCTTCTGGGAAGAGCGCGGCTACCACGACCGCGGCGATCCGTGGCTCGAAGAGCGATTTCACGAGACCCCGCGATGAAGCGACGCGGGCGCAGCGCATTCCGACGGGCCTCTTGCGCGGTTGTCTTCGCTCTCGCCGTTGCGCTCGTCCTTCCGCTCGCGTCGCCGGCGGCCGGGGTTCCCGTCCTCTTGGTATACGGTTTCCAGCCTCTCCAGCTTTGGCAGACGTTCGCCGAGTCGTGGTCCGGTCGGTCGATCGCGGAGGCCGTGCGGATCGAGCTCGATTCGACTCACGCTTTCTACATCATGCCGGCCGTGGATGCCGCGCACGCCGACGTGATCGTCGGCAACTACGCAAACTCGTTTGAACCGACGGTCCGCAGCCTGCGCTACTACGCCGTCCGCCTGTCGGACGAGGTGGCGTGGGCCATCTCGACGCTCGGGGTGCTGCAGGTCGACATCGTGGCGCACAGCATGGGCAGCCTCATCGCTCGGTGCGTCATCGAGTCCGCCGACGTCGGGGACGGAGCGAGTCCTGCCGATAGCGGCAGCGTTCGGACGCTCGTGACCTTGGCCACCCCGCACCACGGTGCCGAGCTCGCGCTCGTCCCGCTCTGGATCGGACCGATCTCCGACGACCTGCGCCCGTCGAGCGACGTGCTGACTGCGCTCGACGCCAACGGGCTCAACCCCCGCGTGCGCTACGTCTCGATGGCGGGCGAGACGTGCATCGGATGCGGGATGAGCCGCGACGAGGCCGCGTGCTTGCGGGAGTGCGTCGTGCAAGCGCTCGCGTGGGATGGCTCCGATCTCGTCGTTTCGATGGAGTCGGCGTGGCTATCCGGAGCGGAGAACACGGTCTGCGTCGGGATGAACCACATCGACATGCACTGCCATCCCGCGCTCGCGGACGCCGTCGCTGCCGTCCTGCGCGGAGATCCCGCGCCGTCCGTGGTCTTCGCGTCGGATAAGCTGCGCGCCGCAGCAGCCTTCGGTCCGTGATGCAGGACTACATCGGACCGAACCGGGAGATCGGCCAGACACGCAGGTATGGGACTCCAATGATGTCTCTCTCGTCGACGAAGCCCCAGAATCGCGAGTCGAACGAGTCGCGCGAGTTGTCGCCGAGAGCGAAGTAGAAGCCCTTCGGAACGAGCGTCGGCTCCACCCCGAACCGGAACCGTGTGTCGTTGGAGTAGTAGAAGCGCGAGAACTCTGGCGCCTCGAGCTTCTTCCCGTCGACGTAGATTGCGCCGTCGCGAATCTGAACGGTCTGTCCGCCCACTGCAATCAGTCGCTTTACGTAGCGCATCCGCTGTTCCCGGGTCACAATCCCCAGGTCAGCGAGCGTCTTCGTGGCCGAGGTCTTCTTCCCAAGGTCGTAGCGCTTTCCATCGGCGGTCGTAAGACTCAGCGCCGCTCCGTCGGCCCAGGTCGCAAGGCGCCCATCGACGAACGCCGTCGTGTATACCGGCTCGAGGTTGAGGGATGCCAGGCGGATGCCCACCGGAACCCCTGCCTGTGCGGCTCGCGACCCATCGACCACCTTCCCGACGAACACCTGCTCGGTGTGGCGGAAGACGATGATGTCGCCGGGCTTGGGGTGACGGAAGTAGTAGGTGATGCGGTCGACGAAGAACGAGTCCTTCGGGTCGATCGTGGGGATCATCGACCCCGTGGGAACGTGCATCCGGACCGTGACAAAGGTCATGATCACAGCGGCCAGCGCGGCGGCGACGGCGAGGACTTCCACCCACTCGAGGACTTCACGCATGGCGCGCCCTGGTCGCCAGCCCAGTCGCTCGGCAAGTCGAACGATGACGGCCGGCTTCCGCTCCCTCTTTTCTCTCCCTCTCCACGACATCGAATCCTCCCTGAGATCGGTCGACGCTTGAGTGCGTAGTGATAGCGGATCTTCCGGCCGCGGGCAAGCTGACTAGATGCCTTCGGCTTCCCGCAGCTCGCGAAGGCCGTCGAGGGCTCGGCGCAGGAGCTCCCGGCTCTCGGGACGATTGAGCCAGAGGTTCGCCCCCGATGGGTGGGGAAGAGGGACGACGATTCGCCCGTTGACGAGGAAGCGTTCGCCGATGCGGTCGCCCAGCGGCGCGGGACCGAGAAGACGCCGGATCGCTACGCCCCCAACGGCGAGAACGACGCCCGGCGCGATCAGCTCGAGCTCGCGGGCGAGGAAGGGAGCGCAGAGCTCCCGCTCGACACGAGAAGGGGCGCGGTCTCCGCGGCCGCCGGTGCCCTTCCCGGGGAAGCACTTCGTGACGGCCGTGATGTAGTGCGTCGCGCGAAAGGCCTCCTCCTGCCACCCCACATCCGCCAGCCAGCCGAAGAGGCGACGGCCGGCGGGGCCGCAGAACGGGAGTCCAGACGCCGACTCCGTCGCGCCCGGCGCTTGACCGATGACCATGACTCGCGCGCCGAGCGTCCCCGAGAAGACCGCGCCGGGAGCAGTGGGATATCCCGCGTCCATGCACCTCCTGCAGCGGCGCATCTCCGCTTTCAGGTTCAGCAGTTGAGTCATCCGCGCCATCGTGCAGATCCTACTCCGTGGACGTGCGGCGCGGCGGGACCTATACTCCCGTCGAGGTATGCAAGGCGAAGCAAGACGCCATCCCGCCTCACGTGGACCGGCCCACTGATGCAGGAGGTGCCTCGTGGCCATCCGACTCACGATCATCGTTCTCTACCTGGCGACCCTCATCGGCATCGGCGTTGTCGCACGAACCCGCGCCCGGCGGCATCCTGACGACTACTTCCTCGCGTCCCGCTCGCTGCCCGGATGGGTCCTCTTCCTGACCATGGCGGCGACCAACTTCAGCGCCTTCACGGTCTTCGGCTTCTCGGGCGCTGGGTGGCAGATGGGCTACGGCTTCTACCCCGTCATGGCGTTTGGAACGGGGTTCATGGCCCTCGCGTTCCTGCTCATCGGACCTCCGATCTGGCGGCTGGGAAAGGAATACGGCCTCGTCACGCCCCCCGAGCTCGTGTTCCACCGTTCCGGCAGCCGCGCGCTGCGGCTCACGTTCCTGGTCGTGATGACGACCTTCACGCTCCCGTACCTTGCCATTCAGCCGATGGCGGCGGGGTACGCCCTCCAGTCGCTCCTGGGAATCCCTTACTACGCAGGAGCGGCCATCGCGACGGCCGTCGTGGTAGCCTACATCCTCCTCGGTGGTCTCCGCGGAGAGGTCTGGGCCGACATCTTCCAAGGGTTCATGATGATCGCCTTCATGACGTTGGCCCTGTTCTGGGTCGCTGGCGCCTATGGCGGACTCGCGGCCGCCAACCGTGCGGTGGCGTCGCAGTGGCCGCAGTTGTTCGCGCGCCCCGGGCTCGGCGGCGTCCTCACGCCGGGCGTTTGGTTCGGCTACATGATCCTGTGGTTCTTGTGCGACCCGATGTTCCCACAGCTATTCCAGCGGTTCTATGCGGCGCGCAATCCGCGCGCCCTCGCGGTGACGGCGGCCCTCTACCCGTTGGTGACGGGATTCCTCTTCCTCTTGCCGGTCGCGATCGGCGTCGTCGGTCGCCTTGCCTTTCCCGCTCTGCCCGCCGGCGTCGCCGCCGATCGGATTCTGCCCCTCGTCCTGCATCAGGTTGCTCCGGCGTGGGTCGAGACGCTGGTTGTGTGCGCCGGCCTCGCCGCGCTCATCTCCACGCTCGACTCGCAACTCCTGACGTTGTCGGCAATGGCGACGCGCGACGTGTGGGCGCCGCTGTGGGCGAAGTACGGACGCACTCCGGCGGCCCGGGCTCTCGGCGCCGCGCCCTCTTCTTGGGTGGGCCGAGGCTTCGTTGTGCTCCTCGCTCTCGTTGGCCTCGCCATTGCCTATCGCCCACCCGGGACGTTCGTTGAGATCACAACCGAGACGTTCACCGGGCTCGCCGTCCTCTTCCCGACCGTGGTCGGCGCCCTCTACTGGCGGCGATTCGACGCGCGGGCCGCGGTGGGCTCGATCATTGTCGGAGAGGGTCTCGTGGTGGCTTTCCACCTGCACTGGCTCTCGCCCGTCGGCACGCTGCCGGTCGTCCCCGTCGTGGCGGCGACGACGCTCGTCCTCGCCCTGGGGAGTCTCGTCCTCTGCCGCGGGCGCGGAGTGGAGCCGGTGGCGCTTGCCCCGCAGCTCTCCCGACGCGCGAAGATCGTTTGGGCGGCGGTGTTTCTCGCCCTCTTCGCCGCGGCAAACGACGTCTGGGCGTGGGGTGACGGGCGAACGTGGCTCCTCGGGTTCCCGTGGTGGGTGTGGGCCTGCGCGGCCCTCTGCGTCCTCCTATCCATCGCGTTCTGGCTCTTCGGGCGCCAGGTGACGAAGGAGGCAACCGAAGAACTGTGACAACGGCCCGTTGCTTCTCCCAGCCGCCGCGGCGCGCTAGACTGCGTAGCAGGAGGTCTTATGCGACGTTGCTCGACGACTCTCGCGGTAGTGGTGCTTGTGTTGTGGATGGTCGCGCTGCCTCTTCTCGAGTCCTGTGCGTTCGACGGGCCGGCGACGCCGGACGAGCCGAGACTGCGCTACAGCACCGTGACGTGGAATGGTGTCGACCGTACGTTCGCTACGTACGCTCCGGCGAGCCTCGCGGAGCCTGCGCCGCTCGTCCTTCTCCTGCACGGCGGATTCTCGAGCGCGAGCGACATGTGGGAGACCGAGCTCGCCCAATCGTGGAAGGAGCTGGCTGACAGCCACGGATTCCTCCTCGTCCTTCCCGAAGGTGCGCCCGATGCGGGAGACCCAAGCGGCCACCACTGGAACGACTGCCGCGTCGACGCGGGAAACGTCGACTCGCTGTCCACCGAGGATGACGTCGGGTTCATCGGCCGCGTGATGGACGTCATCGAGGCGCACGCTGCCGTAGACTCTAGCCGGATCTATGTCACGGGCGCCTCGAACGGAGGAATGATGACATACCGGCTCGCGATGCACCTTGGCGCCCGCTTCGCTGCCGCAGCGGCCGTCATCGCGAATCTCCCCGACCCATCGGAATGCCCGCTCACAGCGGAGCCTCTTCCGATCCTCATCATGAACGGCACCGCTGACCCGGTGATGCCCTACGATGGCGGCTGCGTGGCGGGACCTTCCTGTGAACGCGGCAGCGTCCGCTCGACCGCGGCTACAGTCGCCTTCTGGGTCTTCGCGAACGGCGCGGCCGCAACGCCGGTCGTGACGGACGTTCCCGACACGGTTGTCTCCGACGACTCGACGATTCGCGTCTTCCACTTCGACGGCGGAGT
>CAIOLV010000017.1 GCA_903859225.1 uncultured bacterium | reverse complement strand
GGCGGACCGGCTCGAGCCCCTCAAGAACACTGATCTGATCAGCCTCGTAGGCTTGAGACTCCTGACGCTTCTCCGCCATGTCACCACCCGACCTGATTCTACCAAAACGCCGACGGGGTTCCAACGAATGGCCTTTGGACTGCTCGTTGGGGCGAAAGAGAAGAGGGTCCGGCCGACGACCGACGGGACCCTCGCTGCTCGCCCGGTCTACTGATGGGGCCTGACGACCGCGACAACCTCGGGGAAGTCGATCCCCAGCTCCTTCAGCTTGGCGAGCGTCGGCACGCCGTTCGCTGTCCAGCCACGCCGCTTGTACACGGCATCTGTGAGCTTCTCGTACTGCTCCTCCCGGTGTGCGCGTAGCGCCGCGACCTTCGCCTCCGTCGTCATCCGTGATGGGTCGAGGCCGAGCTTCTCGACGAGCTGCTTGTCGTAGCGGTCGCTTCGGGACTCGTACTCCGCGGCCGTCACAGGCCCCGCCGAGCGGTACGGGATACGATCGTGGGTGCGGGTGCCATAGCCCATGCGGACGCCGAATACGCGCTGGAAGTTGTAGACGCGTTCGGACTGGCGGATCAGATCGGCGGGATGGACCGCGACGCCCGTCACGCCGGAGAACACCTCGCAGTAGTTGGCCACGTGTGCCGGGACCTTGGCCGGCTCGGTCGTCTTCGCGTTGTCCGCCGGCTCGATGTCGTTCCACGGCAACTTGCAGTGGCCGACGAGGCCGAACCACGTGCGCCACATCGGGAAGTAGTGCAGCGCTTCGGCCTTGTCCTCGAACGTGGGGATCTGGTTGTTGACCATGTCCATGAAGATGAGCCACGCCTCGTCGTGCTGGGGCCCCTTCAGCGCGAGGCCGTAGCCGCCCTGCATTGCCAGCGACTCCTTCGTCACGTACTCCGAGTATTCGAGGCCCTTGGCCTCCATCCCGATGGAGTCGAGGAACGCTCGGTCAGCTCCGAACTCGCGGACGAAATGGTCCTTCATGAGACGGATGCCTTGCCCGACCGCGACTCCGAACCCCTGGCCCTTGGCCATCTGATGAAGCGTCTCGAGCGCCGCGTCGCCGTTCCCGAAGCGAAGGTCCAGCCCACCCGTCTTGGCTGCATCCAGGATGCCGGCTTCGTAGCACTCCATGACGAACGCAAGCCCGGTCGTGAACGAGATCGTGTCGATGCCGTAGGTGTCGCAGTAGAAGTTCATCTCGAGGACGAAGTCCGGATCGAACACGCCGAGGTTCGCGCTGCCGGCCGCGGTCTCGTATTCCGGCCCGTCAACGAGCACGCGCTCGCCCTTGTACGGTCCGGTCCGGAGCAGGAAGTTGTCGACGGCGTGCGAGCAGGACATCGTGCAGCCGATCCAGCAACTGTCCGGCATGTTCTGCCCGAATCGCTGGCGCCACACCGTCGAGGCGATCTTCGGCGAGTCCGGATGAGCTCCGTAGCGGTAGTTGTGCGTCGGCAGAAGATCGTACTCGTCCATGATTTCCACCAGGTGGGCGGTCCCGACGCGGCGCATGTCGCACTGCTTCTGGTCGAGGTCGAGGATCTCCTTGCTGATGCGCGCTCCTGCTGCCTGAAGCTTCGGGAGGTCGGCAGGCGCGTTGGAGTCCGGCCGCACGGCCGGGCTCCGCACGACGACGGCTGCGATACCCTTGTCTCGGAACACCGTGCCGATGCCGCCGCGTCCGGCCTGCTTGATGCGCGGCGCCTTGCGCTTGAGGTCGAAGAAGCTGAAGTTGAGACAACCCCAGCGAGAGTGATCGGCGCCCGCCCCCGTGGTGATCGTGGAGACCGCGGCGATGTCCCGCGGTTCTTCGGACGCGGCGAACGCGCGCATCAGTGTCTCCGAGAAGACGTGCGTGTTGATGTCCGTCTTGGGGCACGCGAGGATCTGCACGATGCCTGCCGTCCCATCGATGAACACCACCACGTCCTCGCGCGTCTTGCCCTGCAGTTCGAGCGCATCCCAACCCGAGAACTTGAGGTAGGGGCCGAAGTACCCGCCGACGTTCGAGTCAATGACGTTGCCGGTCAGGGGGGAGAGCGAGACAACAAGAGACTTCCCGGAGCCGGGGTACGCGGTCGTTCCGCCGACCGGCCCGCTCGAGACGACGATCTCGTTCTCGGCGTCGTTCCACTTCGTCTCCGGCTTCACGGCGTTCCACAGGCGCCAGAGGCCGAATCCCTTGCCGCCGATGAACACGTCCTTCATCTGCTGCGTCACCGGACGGGACTCGATCTTTCCCGTTCCGACGTTGACGTAGAGAGTCCGGTTCGTGTATCCGCGCGACAATGCTTGCAACTTGTAGGGCAACTCCGTGATGACTCGAAAACCAGCGGGCACTCCCATGGGATCCTCCTCAAGGGGCGGCCAACACCCTTCTACCGACGAAGCGTGAGTGTAAGGCGCAGGATCCGGTCTCCTCAAGGCTTCCTGCCTCGCGTTGCCGCAGGCCCGCGCCTCGCCTATGCTCTTGCGGAAGGAGAGACCATGGACGAGAAGCGGATTGAGCGCGGCGTGCGGGAGATCCTCGCCGGGATCGGCGACGGGTGCCTGAACGCGGAAGTCCTCGCCAACACGCCGCGGCGCGTGGCCGCGATGTATGCGGAGTTCTTCGCCACCATCGACGAAGATCCGGCCGATGCCCTCGGCGTCGTCTACCGGGAGGCGTACGAGGAGATGATCGTCATGAAGGACATCGCCTTCTTCTCGATCTGTGAGCACCACCTCCTCCCATTCATCGGCAAGGCTGACGTGGTCTACGTTCCGAAGGATGGCCGGATTGTCGGGGCGAGCAAGCTGGCGCGTGTGGTGGACATCGCCGCTGGGCGGCCCCAACTGCAGGAGCGGTTGACATCCCAGATTGCCGACGCGCTCATGAAGCGCCTCGATCCCCACGGCGTCTTGGTCCGCATCGAGGCGTCGCACCTCTGCATGACGCTGCGCGGCGTCAAGAAGCCCGGCGCATCGATGGTGACGTCGGCCATCCGCGGGCGGTTCTACAAAGACGAAGCGGCGCGCGCCGAAGCGTTCGCCCTCATTGCTTAGGCGTACGCCGCGATGCCCGGGCGCGATCCTCGACGCGCCACTCGCGGAAGCGCATATCCGAAGCGTCGAGCGGCTCGACGCTCACCGTTCGGCGGACACCGTTGGTGATCACGACGACGTCGATCGCTGCAGCCCCTTCGTGATCGCAGTAGCGGGCGACGAGCGAGGCAGCGAGGCGAAGGTCTTCCTCCGTGGGAGTTCCTTCCACGAGCGCTGTAGGGCCCATGACATCCGGCGACGGCTCCATCAGGATGCGGCTCGCGGCGAACCCAGCAAGGCGGGCATTCTCGCCCTCGTCGCGGCCCACCACGAGCTTGACTTGCTCGGACAGGCGAAAGTGGCGTCCGACGCAGAGGATCGAGAACTCGTCCCTCGTGACGGCGTCGCGCCCAAGGTGGGCAAAGGCGTCGAACACGCGCGCTCCGTAGGCCTTCTCCGTGAGGAGGCAGCCGCCGGCCGGCTGCGGATAGCTCTCGATCCCGAACTCGGCGGCGAGGGCGGCCTGCGCCTCCCGCCCGCGACCGTGGAGCGACAGGAGGTCGTCGCGACGCAACCACCCCTCTCGGACGGGAAGCGTCTCGGGCAACAGGTTGGCCGACAGCGGGCGTAGGAGTCGGTCGCCGAGCCCGCTCTCCTCCGCGACGTCGCGCAGCGCGCCGTAGTGTTGCGACTTCGGCCGCTGCCCGAGGACTTCCCCGGTCACGACGAAGTCCGCACCGTCTTCTTCCATGACGCGCTTGCCGATCTGGAGCATGAAGATGTGGCAGTCCACACAAGGGTTCACTGACGACCCGTAGCCGTGCTTCGGGTGCCGTACGACGTTGAGGTGGTCGTCCGAGGCGTCGACGATGCGGAGGGGAAGCCCAGCGCGTGCCGCGGCATCCCTAATCCGATCGCGCGCGGCCTCCCCGCCGCTCCACAGGTGTTGTACATGGAGGAGCGCTACATCCACGCCGAGGCGCTGAACGAGAACTGCGGCGAGAATGCTGTCGAGGCCCCCGGAGAAGAGAGCGAGCGCCCTCTTCCGGTCTGGCGAGAAACGTGTTCCATCTACGTGCTGGGAGTTCTTCACACGCGGTTCACATCCTTCCCTGACGATGGTAGCGGAATCAGTCAAGATCGACAGGTGAGGAGGATTCACTATGCGCAGAATCACACTCGTAGGATTGCTCGTCCTCGTCCTCGTCGGCGCCGGCCTGACGGTCGCCTGGGTTCGCTCGCCGAATTCGTTCGTGCGGGCGACCGGGGTAGCTGCCGTCGCGCAAAGCGGAGACGTCGACCAGAGCATCACCGACTCAGGACATAGCGCGGTGAAGCAGGCGATCGCCGCGGTAGGGCCCGCCGTCGTGCGGATCGATGTGACCGCGACGGTCGATGCCTCGACGTCCGATTTGTACCACCAGTTCTTCGGCACGCCGTTGCAGAACCAGCAGGAAACCCAGGGCGTCGGATCCGGGTTCGTCATTGCTTACGGTACCGAGAAGTACGTCCTGACAAACGCCCACGTCGTTGCAGGCGCAGACACCATCAAGGTGGTCGACCCGGCCGGCAAGACGTGGGACGCCGAGGTCGTCGGAGCCGATGATGTCGTCGACGTGGCCGTACTACGTGTGAAAGGCGACACCGCGTCGCTCGCCACCGCGACGCTCGGCGACTCCAGTGCCGTAGAGACGGGCGACTGGGCCATTGCCATCGGGAACCCGCTTGGCCTCTCCTATAGCGTCACGATGGGAATCGTCAGCGCGACTGGTCGTGACATGGCGAAGCCTGACAGCGCTGGCACGTTCTACGACCTCATCCAGACCGACGCGGCCATCAACCCGGGCAACAGCGGTGGACCGCTCGTGAACGCGCTCGGCGAAGTCATCGGGATCAACACGATGATCACCCGATCGACGGGCAGCGGCGTCACGGTCGAGGGCATCAACTTCGCAGTTCCGATCAACAGCGTCAAGGCTGTGCTCACACAACTTGTCGAGAACGGAGCCGTGAAGCGAGGCTGGCTCGGCGTGGGCATTGGCGACATCACGTCGGAGAATGCCGCGGCGACCGGCATCGATCCCAGTCTCAAGGGTGCCCTTGTCACGCGGATCTTCGCGGGCGACCCCGCGGATGTTGCGGGAATCAAGGTGAAGGATGTGATTACGCGCGTCGGCACGACCGCGATCATCGAGGCTGCTGACGTCTCGCAGGTTGTCGGCGCGCTCGCTGCCGGGGCGACGGTCGAGATCGGACTCGTTCGCGACGGCCAGCCGCTCGTCGTGAGCGTCACTCTTGGGGAACGGCCGAGTGAAGCGGACCTGGCTGACTACACCGGCAAGGGCTCTTCGACGGACACCAGCACTGCGACGGCGCTGGGGATGACCGTCGGGCCGATCACGGAGGTCGTGGCGGGGCAATTGGGATTGAACTCCACCGCCGGCGTAGTGATAATGGAGATTGCTCGCGGTGGCCGCGCTGAGGGCGCTGGATTGAACGCTGGGGACGTGATTCTCGGGGTCAACCAGCAGGCCGTCAACTCGGTCGACGCGTGGAATGCGGCGGTTGCCTCGCTCGGCGCGAGCGAGCAGATCACGCTGACGGTGTTCCGCGCGGGGCGACTCGGCTTCGTGACGCTGTAGCGAGCGGAAACCCTGGCCTTTCCTGAAAGGACGGAGCTGGGGGAGACGGAGAGTAGCGCAGTCTGGTTAGCGCGCAGCGTTCGGGACGCTGAGGCCGCCGGTTCGAATCCGGCCTCTCCGATTCGGTAGGTGCGGGAGTAGCTCAATGGTAGAGCACTGGCCTTCCAAGCCAGTAATGCGGGTTCGATCCCCGTCTCTCGCTCCCGCAGCCCGGAAGAGCCTGTGTGGAAAGCACGCGGGAAGCCCTGCAGCGGGACACTTGGCAGGACTTTGTCGTGACGGCAAGATGAGCTAGGAGTTTCGCCCGCGCGATCCTGGTGAAACTCCCAAGCGGGTGGAAGAGGTCAGGAGTTCTGCAGCCTCCCAGGAGGCGGAGCTCCTGGAAGGCGAAGGGAGCCTGGAGTTTCGCGACCGAAGACCAGCGAAACTCCCTAGCTGATTGGCTGCCCTGCGTGCGGAGCCAATCAGCCTGCGCCCGTAGCTCAGGGGACAGAGCAACGGCCTTCTAAGCCGTGGGCCGGAGGTTCGAATCCTCCCGGGCGCGCGACATAAGATGGGGAGCGTGGCGCAATGGCTAGCGCACTGGGTTGTGGTCCCAGGGGTTGCGGGTTCGAGCCCCGTCGCTCCTCCCAGAGAGTCGGCATGTGGTATGTGGCAAGTAGCCTGTAGGCGTACTTCTGCGTGCACACCATCGAGAGGCCGAGGACACGTCAGCGACGTGGAGATTAGCCAGGAGTTGCACGGCGATCTAGACGGTGCAACTCCCTAGCGATGCGAAGCATCGCCCGGAGCTCAACAATGTGTAGGAGTCTGCCACAGGCAGACTCCCAAGATGCCCCGCAGGGCAGCCAGCATCGGCCTTCCAATCCCGCTGGGGGACTCTGGCTTCCGCCCTCTCACCCGGATGTCCCGCCCGCGGACTTCCCGGAGTCAGCACTCCCCGGAGAACAGCCTGTGGGGTAAGATGAATCCAAGAGTTCCGGAAGCGACAGGTCCGCGGAACTCCCTAGCCGAGCGGCTACGCCAAGTAGCCGTTCGGCCCGCGCCCGTAGCTCAACTGGATAGAGCATCGGCCTTCGGAGCCGGGGGTTGGGGGTTCAAATCCCTCCGGG
>CAIOLV010000016.1 GCA_903859225.1 uncultured bacterium | reverse complement strand
CGTCGTGGATGACCGGCGCGGGCCCCTGCCGGCGCCGTCGCCGGGATCCGCGGAACTTGGAGACATGCGCGGCGCATTGCGACAGTGGGAACTCGTCGTCGAGGAGACGATCGGACTCCTGCGGGACGAGCCGGAGCTTGCGCACGAGGGAGAGGGCGGGCTGGCGGCGATTCGCGAGCTCATCCACGTCTGCGACGTGCTCGCAGCCCCGGTGGACGACAACGCCGTTCATTGGTACGAGCGGGAGTTCGGCCGGCTCGCGCTGCACGTCACGCCGCTCGACGTGGCGCCGATTCTCGAAGCGCGCCTCTACGGAGGGATCGAGTCGATCGTCCTGACCTCGGCGACGCTGTCGCTCGGCGGCGATTTCGCCTATCTCGACGAGAGCCTCGGCCTGTCGCGCGCGTTCGATCCCGTGCGCACGGCCGTCGTGGAGAGCCCGTTTCCCTATGCGAACCTCATGCGCATCCTCTTGCCCGCCGACCTGCCGTCGGTGAGCGCAGACCCAAGCGCCTACGCGGAAGCCCTTGCCGAGCTGCTTGTGGACTTGCACACGACGCTGGACCGAAACGGGCTTGTTCTGTTCACGTCGTACGACCTCCTGTTCGAGGTCCACGCGCGAATTCGGGACCGCGTTCCGACCCTCGCGCAGGGGGTGGACGGATCGCGGACGTCGTTGCTCGAGCGGTTCCGGCGCGAGCGCGGCGGGTGCGTCCTCCTCGGAACCGACAGCTTCTGGGAGGGCGTCGACCTGCCAGGCGAGGAGCTGGAGTACGTCGTGGTGACTCGCCTTCCGTTCGCTGTTCCGACGGATCCCGTGTTCGCCGCGCTCTCCGCCGAGGTCGAGCGGCGCGGGCGGGACGCGTTCGTCCACCTGGCGCTTCCCCAGGCCGTCTTGCGCCTTCGGCAGGGCGTGGGGCGGCTGATTCGCACGTCGGCCGACCGCGGCGTCGTCGTTCTCACGGACGACCGAATCCGCACGAAGCCGTACGGCCGGCGATTTCTTGAATCGCTCCCGGTTCGCGTCGAGGTCGTAGGCTCGGCGAGCGTCGCATGCGAAGCGGCGCGTTGGTTCGAGCGAGCGGCGCGCGGCGAGGGTAGGGCCTGAATTGACTTGCGCTCGCGGCGCCGGTAAAATGGCTGTCGCACAAGATGGCAGCAACGCATTCGTTCCACTGAATTCAAAACCTGATGGCTATTTCCGTAATAGTGCCAGCGTACAATGAGGCCGGTCGCATCAGCGCCGTTCTCGAGCCGATCGCCGCGAGCCAGCTCGTCGACGAGATCATCGTCGTGGACGACGGCTCCGACGACGCGACGGCGGCGGAGGCCGAGAAGCATCCGGTGCGCGTGATCCGGCTTCCGGAGAATCGTGGCAAGGCGGCGGCCCTCGACGCCGGAGTGTCCGTGGCGAGAAACGACGTGTTCCTGTTCCTGGACGCAGACCTTGTTGGGCTGAAGACCGAGCACGTCGACCAGCTCATCCGCGCGTTCATCGACGGAGATCTGGAGATGGCCGTCGGCGTCTTCTCCGACGGCCGCCGCAACACGGATCTGGCGCAGAAGATCAACCCCTACGCGTCCGGGCAGCGCGTTCTACCGCGGAGGCTGTGGGAGCGAGCCAAGGAGAACGTGCACGAGATGAACTTCGGGATCGAAATCGCGCTGTCGCGGTTGGCGGCGCGAGAGGGATGGCGAAAAGAATACGTGAAGCTTGCCGGCGTGACCCACGTGCTGAAAGAAGAGAAGCGCGGGGTCGCCAAAGGACTTCTGGATCGCTTCCGGATGTACGGCGACATGATCAAGTGGTTGTTCAAGAGGGTGTAGATGAGGATCGTGATTGGATGTGACCACACCGGCGTGGCGCTGAAAGTGGCGCTGCAGGAGACGGCTCTCGCTGAGCACAGCGTGATCGACGTCGGGACGGACTCGACCGATTCGGTGGACTACCCGGACATCGCTCGCGCGGCGGTGGCGATTCTTCGCAAGGGGGACGCGGACCGAGCGATCCTCATCTGCGGCACGGGCGTCGGAATGGCCATCGCGGCCGGCCGGCACCGGGGAATTCGGGCCGCGACGTGCTCCGACCCGTACGTCGCGGAGATGAGCCGCCGTCACAACGACGCCAACGTCTTGTGCCTGGGGGCACGGGTGGTGGGCTACGGGATGGCCGAGAGCATCGTGCGAACGTGGCTTCACGCGGACTTCGACGGCGGGCGACACGCTCGGCGGGTGGAGAAGATCGAGGGGACGGCCTAGCAGGCGGCAGGCACAGAGTGGCCCGACGTAGGGCCGCACCGAGGTGAGTGTGCATGGAAGTACGAGAACTACGCGCGCTGAAGATCGAGCAGTTGGAGGAGTACGGCGAGAAGCTGGGCATCGCGGATGCGCGCCAGATTTCCCGCGATGACCTCATGCGCGGTGTCATGTCCGAGCTGGCCAAGGCGAAGGACTTGCAGTTCACGGATGGAATCCTCGAGCTGCATCCGGACGGATATGGATTCCTGCGCAGCGACAGCTGCCTGCCCGGCAAGGCCGACGTCTACATCTCGCCCTCGCAGATCAAGCGGTTCAGCCTGCGGGACGGCGACCTCGTCAGCGGCCCGGTGCGCGGACCGAAGAACGACGAGCGGTACTTCGCGCTGCTCAGGGCCGACGCGGTCAATAGCCGCGATCCCGAGGAATCGCGCCGGCGCGTGCAGTTCCAGGACCTGACGCCGCTGCACCCGGACGAGCACCTGAAGCTTGAGCATGACCCCAACGAGGTGTCCACTCGACTGATCGACCTGTTCTGCCCGATTGGAAAGGGGCAACGCGGACTCATCGTCTCGCCGCCGAAAGCCGGAAAGACCACGCTCTTGAAGCAGATCGCGGCCGGGATCAACGCGAACCATCCCGACATCAAGCTGTTCGTGCTCCTGGTCGACGAGCGGCCGGAGGAAGTCACCGACTTCAAGCGATCGATCAAGAACGGGGAAGTGGTCGCGGCGACCTTCGACCAGGAGCCGAAGCATCACACGCGCATCGCGGAGCTGATCACGGATCGCGCGAAACGGCTCGTCGAATTGGGACAGGACGTCGTCATCCTCATGGATTCGATCACGCGACTGGCTCGCGCCTACAACCTGTCGATTCCGGCATCCGGCAAGCTCCTGTCCGGGGGAATGGATCCCACTGCGCTCTACAAGCCGAAGGAGTTCTTCGGCGCGGCGCGCAACATCGAGGAAGGCGGAAGCCTGACGATCATCGCCACCGCGCTCGTCGACACGGGCAGCAAGCTCGACCAAGTGGTGTTCGAGGAGTTCAAGGGAACCGGGAACATGGAACTCGTGCTCAACCGCGATCTCCAGAATCGCCGCATCTTCCCGGCCATCGACATCGAGCAGAGCGGAACGCGCAAGGAAGAGCTGCTTCTCGGTGAGAAGGAATTGAAACGCGTATGGATTCTGCGTAAGATGATTAGCGAGCTGAATGACCTCCAGGCGGCGATGGAGTTCATCAAGGTGAAGATGGAGGGGACGCGGGACAACGAGCAGTTCCTCGAGTTGATGAAGGGTGACTAACCAAACGAGGTATGGTGGTGAGAGGGGCAAGCCGATCCGTAGGGATCGCCTGCTGATCGCAGGCCTCATCGTGGTCGCCGCCATCCTCATTCCCGTCCTCCTGAAGAGCGGGTGCACGAAACGCGAGGCCGCTCCCCTGACCGTCACATCGGACGGTCAGACGGTGGGCACGACAACTCCCACAACCACGACGACGACTCCGGCGGCGACAGGTTCGACGCCGTCTACGGCGAGCGATGTCGACACCACGGTGAGCAAGATCCTGTCGAACACATCCTCATCGTCGCCATCGAGTTCGCCGGCGACGAGTCCGTCGTCTACGCCCGCTACGACCAAGCCGGCGGCCAGCTCTCCTGCGGCAACGACGTCGTCTTCGACGGCGAGCATCCTCTCTCACACGGCGAAGCAGGGCGAGACGCTCCAGTCGATCGCTTCAGCAATGGGGGTCAGCGTGCGGGATCTCCGCGCCTCGAACCAGCTCTACGGGACGGACGCGCCGGCCGCGGGCCGCGTCCTCTACGCCGCGAAGAACGGCCTCGTGCACACCATCAAGCGTGGCCAGACGCTGACGGACATTGCAGCGACGTACGGGATCACCGCACAGGCCATCGCTACGGCGAACGGGATCTCCACGTCCTCGACGATCTTCGCCGGAGCGCGGCTCCTCATTCCTGGAGTCAGCTCAGCTTTCTGGGACAACGTCTCGACGCTGGCGCGCGGCGCGACGTCGCAGTTCATCTGGCCGCTTCAGGGCGCGGTCGTGTCGGAGTTCGGATGGCGACAGCATCCGGTGCTCGGCATCCGTCAGCACCACGACGGAATCGACATCGACGTGCCGGAGGGGACAACGGTGTACGCCTCGGCGGGAGGAGAGGTGTACTTCTACGGCGAGCAGCCGGGCTACGGCAACGTGGTGATCCTCGAGCACGACGGCGGGTTCTACACGCTCTACGGGCACCTGAAGAGCGCGCTCGTCATCAAGGGGCAGTACGTTGAGAAGGGCCAGAAGATCGCCGTCTCGGGAAACACAGG